>DASQGA010000022.1:0-7246 GCA_035632855.1 Gaiellaceae bacterium
GACACGCTGCTGATGGTCGGCACCAGCTTCCCGTACTCCGAGTTCCTGCCCGAGGAGGGCAAGGCCCGCGCCGTCCAGATCGACATCGACGGGCGCATGCTCGGCATCCGCTACCCGACCGAGCTCAACCTCGTTGGCGACAGCGCCGAGACGCTGCGCGCGCTGATCCCGCGCCTCGAGCGCACGCAGGACCGATCCTGGCGGGAGCAGATCGAGGAGAACGTCGCCGACTGGTGGCGCATCCTCGAGGAGCGGGCCATGAACGACGCCGACCCGATCAACCCCCAGCGCGTCTTCTGGGAGCTCAGCCCTCGCCTGCCCGACAACTGCATCCTCAGCTCGGACTCCGGCTCGGCGGCGAACTGGTTCGCCCGCGACCTCAAGATCAGGCGCGGGATGATGGCCTCGCTCTCGGGGACGCTGGCGACGATGGGGCCGGGAGTCCCCTACGCGGTCGCGGCCAAGTTCTGCCATCCCGAGCGCGTGGCGATCGCCCTCGTCGGCGACGGCGCCATGCAGATGAACGGCATGAACGAGCTGATCACCGCCGCCAAGTACTGGCAACGCTGGAGCGACCCTCGCCTCACCGTCGCCGTCCTGAACAACCAGGACTTGAACCAGGTCACCTGGGAGCAACGCGTTCTCGAGGGCGATCCGAAGTTCGCGGCCTCGCAGGACATCCCCGACGTTCCCTACGCCCGCTTCGCCGAAATGATCGGGCTCAAGGGCATCCGCGTCGAGACACCTGACGAGATCGCGCCGGCTTGGGACGAGGCATTGGCCGCCGATCGCCCCTGCGTTCTCGACTTCGTCACCGATCCCGAAGTGCCGCCATTGCCCCCGCACATCACCTTCGAGCAGGCAAAGATGTTCGCGCTCGCCGTCGCCAAGGGCGACTCCGGCCGCCGGGCGATGGTCGACCGGTCGCTGAAGGACAAGCTCGAGGAGTTCCTGCCGGGGCGGTAGCGATGGCGACGGTCAGCCGACGAGTCGAAGTCCCGGTCGAGCGAGTCACTGCCGCCGCCTATACCGTGCCGACCGAGGCGCCGGAGTCGGACGGAACGCTGGAATGGGATTCGACGACGATCGTCGTCGTCGAGGTGGAGGGCGGGGGAGAGCGCGGGCTCGGCTACAGCTACGCCGACGCGGCGGGCGTCGGGCTGATCGAGCGGCGGCTTCGCGCCCTAGTCGAAGGCCTCGATGTTATGAACATCCCCGCCGCTTGGGAGGCGATGGTCGCCGCAGTACGCAATGCCGGGCGACCCGGTATCGCCGCGACCGCGATCTCGGCCGTCGATGTCGCTCTCTGGGACCTGAAGGCCCGCCTGCTCGAGCTTGCCCCCAGCGCTCAAGCTCTACCACGGGGGCGTGGCCGGCCTCGTGCCAGGGCAGAAAATACTGCCGCCGTCGGTCACGGCCGCACGTTCTTGCGCCGATTACGACGGGGGGCACTGTCGGGCCGACCGCGTTTACCTGACGACCGGACGCCAGGGAAGCTGCGGTGTACGCGGCGTTGGCAGCCTGGGGACGCGGCGGGGATGTCTACGAGGTCGAGCCTGTAGGCGAGCTTGAAACCGATCCGCCCGGTGAGATCAGCACCGGGTCGTATGCGGCCCGGGCTGCAACCGTCGTCGCAATCGTCCGCCGCGCCATCGGTCCTGAGGAAGCCGTCGCGAGGATCGGCGCCTCTCTACTGACGCTGGCGGCGGACGATACCGCTGTGGTGACGCCTTCTCCATCCCAGATCACGAGAGAGTCTCTCGCGCATCGTCGTGTGCGCGTCGTTGCCGATGCGTTTTCTCGCTAGCCGCACTCCGCTGCGGGTGCTCATCGTCGAAGACGAGGACAGCGCAGCGCTGCTACTTCGTCCCCCGCACCCGGTTCCGACCGGACACTCGATTAGACCGTGGAGGTCAGCATGTCGAGAGTCATGGAGGTCGGGATGGATGCAGGCAAGGAGGGTCGCTCCAGCGCGCGGAGTGGCGAGCCGGAGGCGAGGAGCGAAGTGCGCTGGAGCGCGCGCCGCAAGGAGGGCGTCGTGATGCGCTTGCTGCGCGGCGAGTCGCTGGATCTGCTGGCGAGGGAGACTGGCCAGCCGGCGGGCAGGATCAGCGGCTGGCGGGATGAGTTCCTGGCGGCGGGCCGGGGAGGGCTGAAGTCGCGGCCGGCGCCGATCGAGGAGGTGACGCTGCGGGAGGCGCAGCGCAAGGTTGGCGCGCTCTCGATGGAGGTCGACATCCTCAAGGCACTGTTGGAGAAGAAGGGTGAAGGGTGCCAAAATCCGGATCCCACGCTGAACCGGGGTTTTGACACCCTTCACGGCTGGTACCGCTTCCTCCTCAGCCGACTCCGCGGCCGCAATCCAGTCGGCCTGACCGGCGGAACGGAGGCAGGAACGAAGTTGCTGCAGGAGCAGGACCACGGGGAGAACCCACAACGGCATGCGAGAAGCGATGAGTGCGCTCGGCAGCCGCCGCATCGACGACAGCGGCGTGGCCTGAGGCGCACGCTATTGCGTCGGCTCCGGGCTGCTCGGAGCGGAGCGGAATGCACGCGATACCGGCCGGCCGCTGTTCCTTCGCACGGTGCTCGTATCGATGCGCGGCAGTGCGGCTTCTGTCGTAGGACGGTTGCAACGCTTGCCTTCTCGATCACGGGCGGCAACCGCAACGACATCACTCAGCTGATCCCGCTGCTCGACGCTGTCCCGGCGGTCGCCGGCCTTCGCGGCCGGCCTCGCCGCCGACCCGACTGCGTGATCGCCGACCGCGGCTACGACCACGACAAGTACCGGCGGCTGGTCTGGGAGCGCGGCATCAAGCCGGTGATCGCCCGCCGCCAGACTGAGCACGGCTCCGGTCTCGGCCGCTACCGCTGGGTCGTCGAACGCACCTTCGCCTGGCTACACAACTTCAAGCGCCTGCTCGTCCGCTACGAGCGACGGGCCGAAATCACCAGGCTTTCCTCGGCCTCGCCTGCTGCCTCGTCTGCTTCCGCCGACTCCGGAGCTCAATCTGAAATGAGTTCTTAGTGAGGCGCCTTCGCAGCGAGTCACCACGACAGCGCCTAGGCTCTCGCCGTGACGAGCTGCTGTAACCCGCGGGGATGTGACGGATTCTTCACGCCCCGTTTCGCCCGTCGCGTGGCGAAACGGTACCGGAACAAAGGCCTCAACAAGACGGCCCGGCGAATGGTTGAGTTCCTCGAGTCGCGGGGTATCGAAGGCGCCACCGTGCTCGAGATCGGCGGCGGCGTGGGCGAGATCCACATCGAGCTACTGAAGCGCGGGGCCAAGCGCGCCCTCAACCTGGAGCTCTCGCCGGCCTACGCGGGCGAGGCGCAGCGGCTGCTCCGCGAGGCGGGGCTCGAGGAGCGAGCCGCTTGGCGCCTCCACGACATTGCCGCCAGCCCCGAGGCAATCGAGCCCGCCGACATCGTCGTCATGCACCGCGTCGTCTGTTGCTACCCGGACTACAGACGGCTGCTGCGTTCAGCGGGAGAGCACGCTCGGCGCCTCATCGTCTTCAGCTATCCGCCGCGCAATCCCGTCTCGCGTCTCTTCATAGGCGCGCAGAACCTCATCTTTAGGCTGCTTCGGAAGGAGTTCCGGACGTTCGCCCACCCGCCGTCAGAGATGCTTGCGATTCTCGGAGAGCGGGGGTTCCACCAGACGTTCGCCCACCACGCGCTCGTCTGGCAGGTAGCCGGGCTCGAGCGGCAGGTTGTCGCAGGCGAGTCTTGACTGACGAGCGACGTCCCACGGTAGCTCCGTAACGAATGTCCCTCGAACCGGGCCTCGGCCGGTCGGGTTCAGCGCCGGTTTGAACTCGGATCCGCGCCCAATGGCTCTCGGCGCCGAGCTTCGTTATATTGCGGCCCGAATGCCGTGACCTCCGGTCCCTCCGTGCTGCAGCGGACCTACCCGTGAAGGGCGCCATTATTCGTGTCGCGTCTCACGCGGCCGCTTGGTAGTACTCGTGCAGGAGTCCGCCGAGCCGATCACGGCGTCGGATATCACCGATCGCTGGTGGTGCTGGCGGAGTCGGGTCGGGATCTGGTCGGCGGAGGTCGAGGCGGCGATGCGGCCTCTGGGCGTTGTAGTGGTCGACATAGACGCACAAGACCCGTTCGAGGTGGCGGCGGTTGAGGATCAGCAGCCAGTCGAGACACTCGTTGCGCACGGTTCTGACGAAGCGCTCGGCGATCGCGTTCGCTTTTCTTCATCGAGCACGCAAGCCGCCGCGTCCGCCTCGCCGGCTGCACCACCAATCCTGACGGGCACTGGGTGACCCAGCAGGCGCGTAACCTCGGCCTCTGCTTCGCCGAGCAGCAGATCCGCTTCCTGATCCGCGACCGCGACAGCAAGTACTCAGGCCCGTTCGACGAAGTCTTCCGCAGCGAACGGATCCGGATCTTGCGCACGCCGATCCGAGCCCCAACACGTAGTAGCGGCGCAGGAACACGGTCTCGACGGTGAAGAAGTCGCACGCTACGATGCTCGCGGCCTGGGCTCGGAGGAACTCGCGCCAGCTCGGTCCCACCCCGTCGCGGCGCCGGACCCAGCCGGGCCCGGGCAAGCAGGCCGCGGATGTTCGTCGGCGACGCCTGCAGGCCAAGCTTGGCCAGCTCGCCGCAGATCCGCCGATGGCCCCAGCGCGGATTCTCGCGGGCGAGCCGCAACACCAGCTCTTGGATCTCCGGTGAAAGTCGCGGCCGACCCGGCCTTCCGCCTGGCTGCCGCCACTTCCGGCGCACGAGCGACCGGTGCCAGCGTAGAAGCGTCCGCGGCGTGACCAGAAGCGACAGGCGCGATGACCCCGGCAGGTAGGAAGCCGCAGCGGCGAGCAGGGCGCGATCCGCGGCTCGAAGCCTCGGCCGACCGACCTGGCGGCGCAGAACCTCGAGCTCGTGGCGGAGCGCCATCAGCTCGACGTCTTTGACGTCCGGGCCACGACGGCTGCGAACAAGCAGGCCGAGCAGAGCCCGAACAGCGAGGTAGAGCAACGAGAAGAACATGCCACCGATCCTCGCAGCCCTCACCCAGAGACGACGCGACCGGAGTAATGGCACCCTTCAGGGCGCGGTGGCTGCGGCTCTGGAACTTCGATCGCGCGCACGGGTCGGTCATTCCGGCCCAGCTAAACGAAAAACATCGCGAGCATCATCGCTTCAGTCAGACGCGCGTCGCAGGAACTTCGCCCCGCGTCAGCTGCCCTTGACGAAGATCCGGTCACCGCAGCGATCGCACCGCTGTGCTTGTTCGAGAAAGAACGGACGCTTCCGCTGTGGGAGACGGTGACCGAGCAGCCGACAGAGGAATGATCGCCGCAACCGCGCCAAGCACGTTCAGTATCGCAGCCTCTGACGCTCCGCGCCCGTACCTTTGGACAGGAGCCGTGACTTGCGTTCGGGCGACTGTTGTCGGTTTCGCCCGACTGAATTCGGGTAGACGGGCTCAGAGCGAAACGAAAGGGAGAGGCGATGGGTAAGTGGCGCGAACGTTTCAGCGTAGAGGGCATCGGCAGAATCAAAGGGAAACGCGGGCGAGACCACCGGAGCAAGGGCTTGCTTCTCTCTGTGGGGGCTGCTCTGGGGGCAATCGTCGCATTCTTCTCCGATCCACGGAGCGGACGACGTCGCCGGGCCGTCGCGGGAGATCGAACCGCGGGCTTCACGCGCAGGACAGCGCGCCGCAGCGCTCGAAAGGTTCGTATCGCCGGTGCTTATGGCGTGGGGTGGAGCCGGCGCGCGCGGCATCTGCGTGAGGAGCCGAAGGAGTACGACGATGCGACGCTCGCGCAGAAGGTTCAGACGGAGATTTTTCGCGCTGCCGACTCGCCAAAGGGCGCGGTGAACGTTAACGTCGCGGACGGTGTCGTGCAGCTTCGAGGCGAGGTGCAAGGACCAGGCTTGATCAACGAGCTCGTCGAGAAGGCACGGCACGTACAGGGCGTGCGGGACGTGGAGAGCTTCCTGCACCTGCCAAAGACGCCCGCACCGATGGACCAGTGACGCCAGATCTCTAGGCACGTGGTCGACGGTCTGCTTCACTCCGCGTGTGGACCGCGCGGCTGCCCTACAAGTTCTCTTCGCTGACGACGACGAGGCGTTTCGCCATCTTCTTCGTGTCCGCCTCGCTCAACTCTCAGAGCTCGAAATCGTGGCCGAGGCGCCGACGGCGCCGAGGCGGTCGAGCTCGCCCTCGCGTTGCGGCCTGAAGTCGTGCTGCTCGACGTGGCGATGCCGCGGCTGGACGGCTTTGGTGCGGCGACGCTAATCCAGGAATCACTGCCGCAAGCAGCTGTTGTCATGCACTCGGGAGAGATGACCCCGACAACCTCATCCGCGCCGCAGAGCTCGAGTTGCCACTCCTGGACAAGCTGCGCCTCGACGAGACACTCCTCGAGATCGTGCGTCTGCGAGCGAAATCCCTCTCGGGCAGTTAGCGCCAACGGTGGACAGGTTCGCGAGTTCGCGTTCTACGCCCGATCGCGTAGCTGAGAAACACCTTCCTCCCCCGCGCAGTGCGCGCAGCAGAAGATACGGCCGTTCGATTCGACGCCGTGCCCGATCACGCGGCAGCCGCAGTGGGCGCAAATCGGTGCGAGCGCCTGGATCGCGCATTCGAAGCTGTCGAAGATGTGCGTGTTGCCCTCGGCTCGCACCTCGAACGCCTTGTCATAGTCGTTTCCGCAGATCTCGCAGACCGCCACTTTCCTGCCTCCTTCGTTCGTTCTACTGGATCCGTTGTTCCCGGCGCAGTCCGTTTCCGAACGAGCGAGTATTCGTGTGTGATTCGCCTCGGCGAGGGGAACGTTCGCGAGAGGGAAAACTCGAACAGGATCCGCCACGACCACACCCGAGAGCGGGACGAAGGACAAGAACTACGACCTGATCACGGTGACGCAGCTCTGCCTCGAGCACGTCTGGCGGCTAGAGCAGTACGCCCAAGACGCCGAGCGCGAGGGCGACGGGGAGCTGGCGTCGATCTTCCGGCGCATGCAAGAGCACAGTCGGCGCGGCGCCGAAGAATGCAAGCTGTAATGCTCCGCGACCGGCAAGGAGGAGACCTAGGAGCCGCGGCCGCTCCCTGGGGCATGATCGGGGGTGGAGTCGACGGCTCCTGAGACAGCCTCGCCGCCCCGTGTCCCGCGCCTTCGGAAGCGTGCCTGCCAAGCCTCTCGGTTTGCCGACGGTCGCCGCCGCCGCCGCCGATCGTGGCGGGAGCGAGGCGGGAACAGGGAGA
>DASQGA010000023.1:0-3904 GCA_035632855.1 Gaiellaceae bacterium
GACGGGCCACAGCCGACCGGACAGCGGTACTGCATCAACTCGGTGGCGCTGAACCTCGATCCGGAGGCCAAAGCCGGGGACTGAGATGGACGCCCGACGGAAGCGGCGGATCGTCCACGGAGTTCAGAAGTACGGTGTCAACCCGCTTGTGCGGGCGGCGTTCGCCTTCGGGCTCGGCCCCCGCACCCACGCCCTGATCGAAACCATCGGCCGGACGTCCGGCGAGCCTCGCCGGACGCCGGTCGGCAACGGGCTCGCCCCAGACCGGCGAACGTTCTGGATCGTTGCCGAGCACGGGCGCGACGCCGGCTACGTCAAGAACATCCTCGCGAACCCACGCGTCCGCGTTCAGGTGGGGCGGCGCTCGCGCCTCGGAACCGCGCACGTCCTGCCGGACGACGACCCGCGAGAGCGACAGCGCCAGATGGGTGGTGGGCTGAACGCTGCCACCGTTCGCCTCGTGGGCACCGACCTGCTGACCGTTCGCGTCGATCTGGACTAGGCGGTACCGGCGGTTCCGGGGCCACACCCACGGGGTAGACTCGCCGTGCCCGGTATCCACAAGGAACTGGAGCCTCAGTGAAATTCGAATCAGTCTGTGTCGTCGGCGCCGGACGCGTCGGGAAGGCCGTGGCCGGAAGGCTTACGGAGCGCATCCCCACGCGTGTCGCCGGCCGGGAGCTCGGGTGTGGAGACGCCGACCTCGTCCTACTCTGCGTCCCCGACCGTGCGATCGGCGAGATTGCGCCACTAATTCCCGTCGGCCCCTGGATCGCGCACACGAGCGGAGCCTGCCGGCTCGAGGCCCTGTCGCCGCACGCCCGCCGCTTCAGCCTCCACCCGCTCCAGACCTTCACGCTCGAGCGTGGCCCGGAGCAGCTCGATGGCGCCTGGGCCGCCGTCACGGGCGCCGATCCCGAGGCCGAGGCAACCGGCTTCGAGCTTGCCCGGCTGCTCGGCCTCGAGGCATTCACCCTCGCGGACGAGCATCGGCCCGTCTACCACGCCGGCGCCACCGTGGCCGCCAGCTTCCTGGTGACGCTCCATTCCGCGGCTGCGGATCTCTTCGCCGCCGCCGGCGCCCCGGCGGCGGCGCTCGAGCCGCTCATGCGCCGGACGATCGAGAACGGGTTCGCGCCGACCGGGCCCCACGTGCGAGGGGACTGGGCGACCGTCGAGGGCCACGTGGAGGCGGTTCGCGAGCACCGGCCCACTCTCGAGCCTCTATATCGCGTGCTCAGCGAGGCGACCGCGGAGGCGGTGGCTTCGTGAAAAGAGCACGGACGATCCCTGGCCTCCGCGCGGCGCTCGAGCCCGAGCGTGGCCGGATCGGGCTCGTCCCCACGATGGGCGCCCTGCACCGCGGCCACCTCGAGCTCCTGGCGGCGGCCCGGCGCGAGTGTGACACCGTCGTCGTCAGCATTTTCGTGAACCCTGCGCAGTTTGACGATCCGGCAGACCTCGCCAACTACGGGGCCGATCTCGAGACCGACGTCGGGGCCGCAGAACACGCGGGGGCCGACATCCTCTTCATCCCGTCCGTCGACGACATGTATCCCGAGGGCTTCCAGACCTGGGTCGAGGTCGAGGAGATCTCGCGCGGTCTAGAGGGATCCGCGAGGCCCGGCCATTTTAGGGGCGTCGCGACGGTTTGCCTGAAGCTCTTCAACATCGTTCGCCCGGCGCGTGCGTACTTCGGCGAGAAGGACGCTCAGCAAGCGGCGGTCGTCGAGCGGCTCGTCCGGGACCTGAACCTGGAGCTCGAGATTCGTGTGATTCCCACGGTTCGCGACTCCGATAATCTCGCCCTGAGCTCGCGGAACGCGCGCCTCTCCGCGGAGGAGCGGCAGGCTGCCCGCGCACTCCCTCGCGCACTCTTCTCCGCCCAGCTCGCCTATCGCCGCGGAGACGACGCAGTTGCCACCGCGCGCGCGGCCCTAGCCGAGGAGCCGCTCCTCGAGCCGGAGTACGTCGAAGTGGCGCGCTTCGAAGCCAGACCGATTCTCGCCGCCGCCGTCCGCGTCGGGGGCGTCCGCCTAATCGACAACGTCACTCTGGAAGGAGCAGTGCATGAGTAGCCGACCACCCACCGCCGGAAAGCTCCCGCTCACGGAGCTTGCCGAGATGAAGCAGCGCCGGGATCCGATCGTGATGGTCACCGCCTACGACTATCCGAGCGGACGGCTCGTCGACGCGGCCGGCGTCGACCTCGTCCTGGTCGGAGATACCGCCGCGATGGTCGTCATGGGCTACGACGGCACGGTTCCGGCGACGCTCGAGGAGATGCTTCTCCTGACGCGGTGGGTCTCCCGGGGCGCCGCTCGACCTCTGGTCGTCGGAGACCTCCCGTTCGGCTCGTACGAGGTGTCCGACGAGCAGGCCGTCGAAACAGCCGTCCGGATGTTGAAGGAAGGTGGTGCCGACCTCGTCAAGCTCGAGGGCGCCGGGCCGAGCCTCTCCCGGCTTCAGTCCATCTCGGCAGCCGGGATACCGGTGCTCGGCCACCTGGGCCTCACCCCGCAGTCGGCCATGAAGCTGGGTGGCTTCAAGGCGCAGGGCCGGACGGCCACGAGGGCACACGAGCTCTACGACGATGCCCTCGCGCTGGAGGCAGCCGGCGCTTCCGCACTGGTGCTGGAGGCGGTTCCGGAGGCCGTCGCGGCGCGGATCACGAAGGCGCTCGGCATTCCGACCATCGGCATCGGCGCCGGACGCGGCTGCGACGGCCAGGTTCTCGTCTGGCACGATCTTCTCGGCCTGTACGAGGGACGCTCGCCGCGCTTCGCGAAGCGTTACGCCGAGATCGGACCGCAGATCCGTGCCGCGCTCGAGGGCTTCGTCGGCGACGTCCGTTCGGGCGCGTTCCCGGGCGAAGAGCACACCTATTCGATCACGCAGGAGGAACTCGCGCGCTTCGAGGCCGAGCTCACCGCGGTCGACACCTAGTCCTCCATCCTCCTAGAGGAGCGAGGGGACGATCCCGAGCGCGACGAGCGCGAGAGCCGCGAGGACCAGGGCCCCGAGCGAGCGGACGAGGGGCCATTCGTGGACGACTCGGATTCCGTAGACGATGAGAACGAGGGCCCACGCGAAGAAGCCGATCTCGAGCGCCCGGAAGACCCAGACGCCTCCACCCCCCTCGTCGCCGCCCCCGGAGCGAAAGAGGTCGCTCCCATAGATCGCGATCTGGAGGGGCCAGAGCGCGAGGAGCGAGAGGGCAATCGGGGCCGCCGCGAACGCCAGGAGGTGGCGCGCGCGTCGATACGTCTCGTCGCCTCCCGCAGCCCTGACGCCCAGGTAGAGCGCGCAGCCGCCGATCCAGTAGGCAGCGACGCCGTAGAGCGCGCCGGCAAGAAAGACGAGCACGAGCACCAGGAGGCGGTCGATTTCCGGGTCGTCGAGCAGGCTTCGGGTCGCAGTCGTAACGAGAATCGCGCCCATCCCGGCGAGGAGCACGAGCGCCATGACGGGCTCCTGTCGCGCAGTTGCCTGCTCGTCGGAATCATCGCGGAGCCCCGCGAAGACGGTGCGGGGCGCCTGGAACACGGCGAGAACGCGCAGCCACCAGTCCCGGTCGGGCGTGCTTGCACGGACCTCGGCGTCCACGCGGTCAGCGTATCCGCGAGCCCCAGATGGTTGATCAGTAATTGGCGGGCTCGCGGGGACGGCACAGACCAAGCCAGGGTGCGCCATCGCCCGCAGGCAAGGCTAGAAGCCTTGACAAGGGCGAGGGTGCGGCCTGGCGCCGTGTCGGGGCCGCCATCCGAGGGTGCGGAAATTGCCGATCAACCATCTAGCGCCGGAGAACGTCAGGCAGCTGCGGCGGCAGCCTTCGGAAGCGCCGTCCGTAGGAACTGGCCCGTGAAGCTACCGTCGACCTCGGCGATCTGCTCCGGGGTACCAG
>DASQGA010000024.1:0-4627 GCA_035632855.1 Gaiellaceae bacterium
TTCTCGAAGGAGCTCTTTCCGCATCTGCTCGAGATGGGGCGGCCGCTCTACGGCTACGTGGCGGACGGCTACTGGCAGGACATCGGCAACCTCGACCAGTACCGGCAGGCGAACTTCGACGTTCTCGACGCGAAGGCCGACCTGAGCGTCGAGGGCATTCGTCTGCGCGGCAACGTCTGGATCGGCGAGGGCGTCGACCTCGACGACCTGGAGTCCGTCGAGGGGCCGGCGTTCATCGGGAATTACTGCCGCATCGCCCCGCATGCGACCGTGGGCGCCTACTCGGTCCTCTCGTCGAGCGTCGTGCTGCGTGAGCACGCTCGCACCTCCCGCTCCGTCATCGATGCGGGGACCTACATCGGCCGGAGCGCCCACGTCGAAGGATCGATCGTGGGGCGCATGTGCGACATCCGGCCCCACGTCCGCCTGCACGAGGGCGTCGCCGTGGGTGATCAGTCGACGATCGGAGAGCAGAGCGTCGTCCTGCCCGGCATTCGCATCTATCCGTTCAAGGAGGTGGAGTCCGGCACCCAGGTCGACCGCAACCTGATCTGGGAGTCGCGAGCCTCGAGCACGATCTTCGGTCGAGAGGGGATCTCGGGGTTGATCAACGTCGACCTCACGCCCGAGATCGCGCTTCGCCTGGGAATGGCGCTCGGAACGGTGCTGAAGCGCGGCGCCCGCGTCGTCACGAGCCGCGAGGCGCCGGCCTCGTGCCGCCTCCTACGACGCGCCGTCCTGACCGGGATCAACGCAACCGGGGTCCACGTCGCGGATCTCCGGGTGATGCCCTCGGCGGTGACCCGCCACCTGCTCAAGAGCGAAGGGTTCGAAGCGGGTGCGCACGTCCGCCAGAGCGCGGTCGACCCGGAGGCAGTGACGCTCCAGATCTACGAGCCGCCCGGGGTCGAGGTATCGAGCGCGTTCATGAAGGAGGTCGAGAAGAACTTCAGCCGCCAGGAGTTCAGGCGCAGCGCCTGGGACGGCGTGGGGGAGATCCGCTACCCAGCGCGGGCATCCGAAAGCTATGCCCAGGACCTGTTAGCCACTCTCGACACCGATGCGATCCGCTCCCGGGGGTTCCGCATCGTGATCGGCTATTCGTACTCGTCGGCGTCGCTCGTCGTCCCGCTCGTCCTCGGCGATCTCGGAGTCGAGATCGTCGCGTCTCAGGCGTATGTCCGGGAGCTCCGGACGTCGCCGGCCAGCGCCACCCTGGCGGAGTCGCTCGGCCAGGTGAAGCGGCTCGTCTCGGCCGTGGGCGCGGACTTCGGCGTCGCCTTCGACGGCGCGGCGGAACGCCTTTATCTCGTTGACGAGCGCGCGCGAGAGGTCGAGGTTGAGCAGGAGCTCCTGCTCTTCCTGAGCCTTATCGCCTCGAACGGGCGGCGTGGACGGCTCGCGTTCCCGGTCACGGTCACGAGCCTCGTCGAGGAGATGGTGAAGGGCTCGGAGCTCGAGGTTCAGCGCACGCCTGCCTCCCTTGCGGCCCTGACGCGGGCCTCCGCCGAGGAAGGCGTCGTCTTCGCAGGCTCCGCAGCCGGCGGCTTCGTCTTCCCCGAGTTCCTTCCCGCCTACGACAGCATTACGAGCCTCTGCAAGCTCCTGGAGCTTCTTGCCCCCGTGCGGAAGCCCGTCTCGGAGCTCGTGGACGCTCTCCCGAGGTCGCGGGTCGTCCACCGTCAGGTTCGCTGCCCCTTCTCCCGCAAGGGGGCGGTAATGAGGATCCTGACCGACCAGGTGCGGGACAAGAAGATCGACGTGACCGATGGCATCAAGGTCTACGAAGACGGCGGCTGGGCACACGTCCTCCCGGACCCCGCGGAGGCGCTGGTTCACGTCTACGCGGAAGGTGCGAGCGAGGAGGAGGCCGCTAGACTCGAGGATGAGTACACAGCGCTCGTGGAGCGCATCATCGCGGGCTCGGAAGAGGAAGAGACCACCTAGGTAAACCCTCAAGTCGAGGTTGATAGATTACCGGTCCGGTGGTTTACTACAGGAAGCCCGTCCCCGACCCAGAGACCGGAGGGCAGCGTGGAAGCTCTTCCCGACCTTGACACCGTTTCCGATACCGAGCTGCGCGACCTGATCGACCAGCTCGTGGAGGAGGAGCACCAGGTTTCGTACCGGCGCAGAATCCTGCACGGCAAGATCGACATCCTGAAGGCCGAGCTCCAGTCGCGCCTCCACCGACAGGTGGGCGAGGGTCAGGGCCCGCTCTACGAGGTCGATGTCGAGAAGCTCGCGGCGATCCTCGCTTCGAAAGCGGCGCCTCCGAATCCGGACGAGTAGCGCCCACGTGACCCATGTGCACTGCCCCGAATGCGGCTTCCAGAATCCCGAAGCCGCCAACTATTGCTCGAAGTGCGGCGCGCTTCTGATCAAGGACGAGCCGGGGGGATCGACCACGATGACCTATGCACCCGAGGACGTGGTCGACGAGGAAGGCGAGCCGCTCTCGGAGCTCCGGATCGAGGGAACGGCTCTCGTCGTCCGCTCCGGCGGCGGCCGCGCAGGCGAGACGTTCCCGCTCGAGGGCGGGAGCGTCGAGATCGGTCGGTCACCGGACGCTCCCGTCTTCCTCGATGACGTGACGGTCTCGCGCTCGCACGCCATGCTCAGTCGCGATGAGCTCGGCTACACGATCGAGGACGCGGGCAGCCTGAACGGGACGTACGTCAACCGGCGCAGGGTCGAGCGGGCCAAGCTCGAAGATGGAGACGAGGTGCAGATCGGCAAGTACCGGCTGACCTTCCTGGAGCACTGATGGCGACGTCCACGTATTCACAGGAGACGCCCGGCCGGCCGCTCACCATCGGCGCCGTCCGCAGGCGACTACGGGCGGAGTTCGCAGACATCTCGATCTCGAAGATCCGTTACCTCGAGGACCAGGGCCTCTTGACACCTCGCAGAACGGAGGGGGGATACCGTCTCTACACGGAGGAGGACGTCGAACGCCTCGAGACGATCCTGCGACTCCAGCGGGACGAGTTCTTGCCGCTCCGTGTCATCCGCCAGGAGCTGGACACGCCCGGAGCGGTGAAGCGCGAGCGGCGGCGCGGGGCCGAATCCGGTCTGCGGGCGACCGAGCCCGAGCTCGACCTGAGCACGCTCTGCGAGCGGGCAAGCGCCGATGCGGGGTTCGTCCGCGAGCTCGAGGATTACGGGCTCCTCGAACCGCGGATCGAAGATGGCGAGAACCGGTATCCGGAGCGGGACGTGGAGATCGTGATCGCCTGTCGGAAGATGGCCTCCTTCGACGTCGAGCCGAGGCACTTGAAGAAGTTCCGGACAAACGCCGACGGCGAGGCGGCGCTGCTTCGGACAGCGGTCGCCGCGCGTCTCGGCGCGAGCAATCCCGAGCGCCGCGCCGCAGGGCTCGAGGATCTCGAGACGCTCGCGGCACTGGCGCACGAGCTGTCGCAGGCGCTCTTCTGGCGAGCGCTCCGCTCACACGTCGCGTAGTCTCAGGACGCGGTGGAACCGGACCTCGCCTCGAAGATTCGGGACATCCCGGACTTCCCGAAACCCGGGATCGTCTTCAAGGACATCATGCCGCTCCTCGCGGACCCCGAGTCGCTCCGGGGCACGGTCGAGCAGCTGGCGGCGTTCGCCGAGCCGCGGACGCCCGACCTGATTATGGGCGCGGAGGCGCGCGGCTTCATCCTCGGCGGGGCCCTGGCGTACCGGCTCGGCTGTGGCTTCGTGGCGGCCCGAAAGCCGGGAAAGCTTCCCTGGCGAACCGTGAGCGCGAAGTACGAGCTGGAATACGGCTTCGACGCGCTCGAGCTGCACGCCGACGCCATCGCTGAGGGAGCCCGCGTCCTCATCCACGACGACCTGCTGGCCACCGGCGGCACGGCGAAGGCGAAGGTCGATCTCGTGGAACAGCTTGGAGGAGAGGTGGTCGGCCTCGCGTTCGTGATCGAGCTCGCGTTCCTGAACGGCCGCGACCGGCTCGGGGGCTACGACGTCTTCTCCCTCATCCAGTACACGTAGGCCCTGGAGCAGAGCGATGCTTTGGCCCGCCGTCCGGCCTGCCGATACAGAATTCACGAGCCATGTATGACGGCCTGACCGGGCACTACACGTTCTCCTGCCCCGTAGCGGGGCACGTTCGCGTACGCCTGTCTGCGTTTCGCTCCCTGGAACGTCTCCCGGGCGCCTCCCATCCTGCCGTCTACCGCGTCGTCTTCGCGTGCAGCTGCGGCGGCGAGCACGAAGGGCTGGTCACCCACGACGACCTGGACTGGGCGCCGCTCGGAGCCTCCGGGGCGGAGTTCTTCAACCTGATGACGGCCCGGGTCGAGTCCGCGACGGATGACCTCCTCGACCTGGCCGCACGGCGGATCGGCTCGGGGGACTGGCCATGGAGCTTCTTCTGCTACCCGGAGAACCGGCCGCAGCCCGTTTTCCCGTCTGCCTTTCTCGTCCTTTCCCCGGCTGCCGACGAGCTCGGGCTCGCCGTCCGCTGCCCAGTCTGCGAATGCACGACCGTCAACCTCGTCAGCCGCCCGCACGTGGACCTCCCGTTCTACAACGACCGCCACGTTCGGGTGGTCGAGCACGTCTTCGCACGGGATCGCGACGATTGCGTCACCGCCTTCCGGGAAGAGCTCGATTCAGG
>DASQGA010000025.1:0-1842 GCA_035632855.1 Gaiellaceae bacterium
GCCGCCGGCGCTTTCCAGGGTTCGGGCTCGGCGCCGCCCTCGACACCCGACGACACGAGCCGCCTCCGACCTTCTCGGAGCCGGTGCTCCGACGCCTCTCGGAGCCGGAACAGGCGATGGTCGAGGCAGCCGAAATCTTCAACAAGAGCGCCTACCGGCGGACGATCGCCGGCATCGCCAAGAGCCTGGGTGAGGCCAGGGTGAGCTTTCTGCCGCTCTCCGGCACGAACAAAGAGGTCGTCCTCACCGTTGCCTGGGACATCTCGTGGTACCAGTACCGGGTTCTCTTCGACTCGCAGCAGCCGGTTCGTCTGACCGAGCGCGGCTACGAGCTGGACGAGCTGGACGAGCGTTTCAGGGGCTGGAACGGCCACCTGGGCCAGGATGGGCGCGTCGCGCCCGATATCCCGAAGCTCTAACCGGCGCCCGGGCCGCAATAGGATGCGTCGAAGATGATCTATTGCGTCGTCCCGCTCGAGCTCGAGGATCAGCTGTACGCGAAGCTCCGCGAGCACTACAAGGACAACGACAATGTGACCGTGATCGTCGACCGGCGTACCGGCCCGGACCGGCGAACCGCAGGCGCGAACGCCCCTGGCGGGAAACGTCAAATCCGCGACCGCAGGCGCTCACGGATTCCCGGGACGTTCCCGGCCACTGACGCGCCGGACGATTAGGAGGGCGGCAGTCCTAGGTGATCGTCCGGCTTGTCCTTTGGAGCCTGGCGGACTCGAAGACGACGATCGCTGAGCTCCGGCGCTACCTCCGTGACGAGGCCGTCGACGAGTTCGAAGACGTGCCCGGCCTTCGCTTCAAGGCGTGGATCTCGGACGAGGTGACCGAGCGCTGGGGCGCCGTGTACTTCTGGGAGTCGCGGGAGGCGGCCGACCAGGCCCTGCCGAGCCGCGCCCGCGCACTGATCGGCAAGGATCCCGACATCGGGGAGGAGTTCGAGCTCGAGGCGACCATCGAGGGGCGCTTCGAGTTCGAGCAGCTCTCGCGACTCGGCCTCGCCTTCGAGTAGCGACGCCTCTACGTCTCCACGTCCGGATCGATCTCGTTGGCGCGACGGGCGTGAGACTGGGCGGCTTCGCGTTCCTTCCTCGCTCGTTCTGCCTGCTCCTCCGCGAGCGCTTCGCGTTCGCTGGCCCGCTGAGTACGCGCCTCGGCCTCTTCCCGAAGTTCTCCCGCCTCCGAGCGCCGGCTCTCGAGCCTCTTCTCCCGTCCCTTCGTCCCGAGGAGGAGGAGGGCTGCGAGGACGACGACGACCGCAACGACGATCACGATGATCAGCCAGGTGTCCACGGCATTCCTTCCGTCGATTGGGTTCCCCCGCAAGCCTCATACCCGCGTCCGTAGGCGTGAACCCCCCGGATAGGATGGGCTGAAATCGACCAGGGGAGCCAGATGGCGCTGCTCGGCACGAGGACGTACACGAACTACATCGGAGGCGAGTGGGTAGAGGCCGCCGGCGGCGAGACGTTCGAGACTAAGAACCCGGCGACGGGAGACGTGCTCGGTGTTTTTCCGAAGTCGTCTGCCGAGGACGTCGACCGGGCGGTCGAAGCGGCGGCGACGGCCTACGAGCGTTGGCGCCTCGTGCCCGCGCCCAAGCGGGCGGAGATCCTCTTCCGGGTTGGTCAGGCCTTCATCGAGCATAAGGACGAGCTGACCGAGCTCATGGTGCAGGAGATGGGCAAGGTGCGGGCGGAGGCCGGCGGGGACGTCCAGGAAGCGATCGACATGACGTACTACATGGCCGGCGAGGGCCGCCGCCTGTTCGGCCAGACGACGCCGTCGGAGCTTCGGGACAAGTTCATGATGTCGACGAGGAACCCGGTC
>DASQGA010000026.1:0-4667 GCA_035632855.1 Gaiellaceae bacterium
TGCCTCCCGGGCCTAGCCTCCGCCCGGCTGGAGGACGCCGTTGACCTTGAGGGCGTACGGCGCGTACTTCGTTATCTGCTCGGTCGGCTCGTCGTAGGTGACGATGGCGGAGACCGTATTGGCCTTATGCACGAGGATGTCTTCGAGCCGCTCGCGGCCCACCCTCGCGACGAACGACCCATCCCGCGCCTGCTTCACGCGCAGCGTCGTCGCCGACGCCTTCTTGTGGTTGGCCGTGTACGAGATGAGTTGGACGGTGAATCCGGACACTTCGATCGGGTTGATCTGCGTCAGCGACTGGAATCCGTCGAGCGACGAGCCGTCGGAGAGCAGAGTTCCGTTGACCATGACGTTGTCGATCCACCAGCCAGGCAACGCGACGCTGGAGTCCGTCATGTACCGGAAGGAGAGCAGGATCGTCTGGCCCGCATAGGGCGAGAGGTCGAACGTCTCCGTCGTCCAGCCGCCCGAGTCGCCGTTGAAGCCGGGCAAGTTGTCCTGGATCGCCTGCGGCACCCCCGGGTCGACGTCGGTCGTGGTGTTGGCGTTCGCGAGACTCACATACGTTTCGCCACCGTCCGTCGAGACCTGGACGAAGGCGTAATCGAAGAGCAGTTCCGTGTCGTACTTCGTCTCGAACCTGAGCGTCGCCGGAGCGGCCGGTACGGTCACCTCGTGGACGATCGCCCGATCGAAGTTGTCGCCGTTCCCCGAATAGAGAGCAGCGTCGCCGCCCGAATCAGGTGGGGCCGAGTCCACGGTCCACTCGATCGGATCGGCGGGCAGCGCGCCCACACCCTCGAAGCGGAGCGATCGGATCCGCTTGGCGGAGAGATAGTTGCCGGCGGCATTCCGCAGCCGCACGTAATCCGACCCGTTCGGCGGTGCCCCGGGAGACTCGTACGCATCGTCGTTGTCCCAGTTGATCGTGGCGTCGAGCGTCGGGACCCGATACTTGCGAGAGGCGCCACGCTTCAGCTTCGCCCCGTCGTCGATGATCCCGTCGAGCGCGACCGCAACGCTCCACTCGTGCACGAGCTGCTGCGCCGTCTTCCGGATGTGGAACGCGTCGAGTGCCTCCTGGACCCCGGCGAGGCCATTTGCTTGACCACGATGCAGGAAGCTCATGAAGTCCTCCCCGTACCGACCTGCGAGGAGCTCCATGAACGAGTAGGCCGCCCCGTAGTCGCAGAGGATCTCAGCCTCGTCATCCGGGGTCTGGTCGCCCCAGAGGGTCAACGAGTTTTCCGGGCCGCCCTGCCGTGGATTCGGATTCGCAGGGGTAAGAACCTCGCCCCAGCCGAGGAAGCACTGGATGTGCGAGTCGAAGTCCTGGTCCGTGATCGGCTTCGACGGATCGACGTAGCCGGTGAGCGTCTGCGCCCAGTCGGCCAGGCCCTCGTTGATCCAAATGGTCTCGTCTACATCGGAGTAGTACTCGAGCAGGTGCTGATACTCGTGCGCGAAGACTCCTTCGTACAGGAACGGTCGCGCCGGCGAGCTCAGGCACAGGTCGGTCGACGGATTATTCGGTGGATTCGCGCGCGTGCGGTGGATCCAGTCGAACGCGTCCACCGACATGATGTTCCGGTCCGCCAGCTCGTTGAAGAACGAGAAGAAGAAGCCGGCGATATAAGGGAGACCGCTGGCGTTGTCGGTGTCGTAGAAGTTGTCGTCCCGGACGTTGTCGATGAAGGCGACGATCTTCTCGCCTCCTCCCGGGAAGAGGAGGCCCGCGGCCTCCTCGCTCGTTAGCCCGAGAGCCGCCGCGAGCTCTTCGTTGACCACGGAGCCGTCGCGGGCCGGTGGAACGGCAAAGGCGCTCGACTCCTTCGGGTGGATGTTCGTCTCGAACTCGTTGACGAGATAGTCGACGTCCGCCTGCGTAATGACCGTGCGCTCCCCGTTCCGGCAGTCACCGGCCGGGAAGAGCAGGTCGTCTGCAACCCACGCTTCCATGTGGGCGCTGACGGCCTTGAGCGTGAACGTCTTCTCGATGACGAAGGCGGTGTCGTCGAGCCCGAACCACAACCGCTGCGTCCCCACTGGCGGGGTCTCGCCCGCAGCCAGTGCGCGTCGACCCTGGGCGCCTTGTGCGCCGGCCCGGTTGCGGAGCTTGCTCGCGCCGCGAAACGGCAGCGGCTTGCCCTGGTTGTAGTCGGGCCCGACGTTGGCGATCCGCGCCCCCGCCTTTGCCTTCTTCGCTTTCGCCGTCCGTGACGCGGCCAGGCCCGTGGATGTCATCACGAGCGCGAGGCAGGCAATTGCGGCCAGCGCGAGGCTGAATCTTCTCATGTAAGTGTCCCCTCTCCTCTTCGAGACGACTGCGGCGGCGAACAGTGTAGGACAGTTTTCGGTGTTTGTCAGCGTCCCCCTGCGCGCTGGCCGTCGAACGTCCCGAACTCCTCGCGCAAGACACCGCAGATCTCGCCGACCGTGCACTTTGCGGCCAGCGCCTCTCGCATCGGATAGAGGAGATTCTCCGGCCCCCGTGCGGTCTCACGAACGCGCGCGAGCGCCTCTTCGGCCGCTCCGGCGCCTCGCTCCGCTCGGACGCGTACCGTCCGTTCGATCTGCCGCTGCTCGGCCTCGGGGTCGAGCGAGTGCAGCTCGATCTCGGATTCCTCCCCCTCTTCATAGCGGTTCACGCCCACGACCACGCGCGCGCCGGAAGCGACTCTGCGCTCGTGCTCGAATGCCGCCTCCTCGATCTCGCCCTGCACGAAGCCGCGCTCGATCGCCGCGACAGCCCCGCCCATCTCGTCGATCCGGGAGATCAGCTCGCGCGCCCGCTCCTCGAGCTCGAGCGTGAGCGCCTCGATGAAGTACGAGCCGCCGAACGGGTCTGCCGTATCCGTGACCCCCACCTCGTTCGCGAGGATCTGCTGCGTCCGAAGGGCGATCCGCGCGGAGCGCTCGGTCGGGAGCGCGAGGGCTTCGTCGTAGGAGTTCGTGTGGATCGACTGCGCGCCGCCGCTCGCGGCGGAGAGCGCCTGCACCGCGACCCGGACGACGTTGTTCTCGGGCTGCTGAGCGGTGAGCGTCGACCCGCCGGTCTGCGCATGGAAGCGGAGCGCCTGCGCGCGGGGGTTGGTCGCCCCGAAGCGGTCGCGCATGATCTCGGCCCACAAACGCCTGGCGGCGCGGAACTTCGCCACCTCCTGGAAGAAGTGGTTGTGCGCGTTGAAGAAGAAGGAGAGCCGAACCCCGAACTCATCCGGTGAGAGGCCTGCGTCGACGGCCGCCTGGCAGTAGGCAATCCCGTTTGCCAGGGTGAAAGCAAGCTCTTGCACGGCGGTCGAGCCGGCTTCGCGAATGTGGTAGCCCGAAATCGAGATCGTGTTCCAGCGCGGGATTCGATCGTGGCAGTACGCGAAGAGATCGGTCGTGATCCGCATCGAAGGCCGCGGCGGGAAGATGTAGTTCCCGCGAGCGATGTACTCCTTCAAGATGTCGTTCTGGGCCGTCCCGCGAAGCGCCGTAGCCGGAACACCCTGGCGTTCGGCGACCAGCTCGTAGAGGAGCAGCAGGAGCGCTGCGGGCGCGTTGATGGTCATCGACGTCGACACCTCGCCGAGCGGAATGTCCGCGAACAGAAGCTCCATGTCCGCGATCGAGTCGATGGCCACTCCGGTCCGCCCCACCTCCCCGAGCGCGCGCGGATCGTCCGAGTCGTAGCCGAGCTGGGTCGGGAGGTCGAAGGCGACCGAGAGACCCGTCTGCCCCCGCTCGAGCAGGTAGCGGAACCTCTCGTTCGTCTCCTCGGCGGATGCGAACCCTGCGTACTGACGGATCGTCCACGGCTTGCCCCTGTACATGTCCGCGTAGGGCCCACGTGTGAACGGAAACTCTCCGGGCGGCTCGACCTCGAGCCCCGGAACGTCACCGGGGGTGTAGACCGGCTTGACCTCGATGCCAGAGTCGGTCTCGCGCCGGTTCTCCTCGACGGCCATCAGCCCGGCAAAGGCTACCGCCCTCCCCGCGGGTAGGCTTCCTCCGTGCGGGTGGTCGTCAGGCTCTTCGCTGGCCTGCGCGAGCGGGCCGGCACCGGGGAACAGCAAGTGGAGCTCGCCGAGGGAGCCGTAGCAGCCGACGTCTGGGCGCTCCTCCGCGACCGCCTCGGCGACCGGCCCGAGGGGCTGGTTCTCGCGGTCAACCGCCGGTACGCGGCCGAGGACACGCCGCTCTCGGACGGCGATGAGGTAGCGCTCATCCCACCTGTCTCTGGCGGCTCGCCAGTCCGCCTGACTGCCGACCCGATCGACCTCGCGGCAGTAGCCGCCGAGGTCGCCGACGACCGCGCCGGAGCCATCGCGACCTTCAGCGGCACCACTCGCGTGGAGTCGCGCGGCCGGTCCGTTCGCCACCTCGACTACGAGGCCTATACGGAGATGGCCGAACAGGTCATGACCGATCTCGTCGAGGCGCTGAAAGGCAAGTACGACCTCTGCGACGTGGGCATCGTCCATCGCACCGGCCGCGTCGGCATCGGCGAGACCAGCGTCGCGATCGCAGTCTCAGCGCCCCACCGCGGCGATGCGCTGGCGGCGTGCGCCGAGGCGATCGACACCCTCAAGCAGACTGTGCCGCTCTGGAAGAAAGAGGCCTACGAGGGCGGCGAGGAATGGATCGGACGGGGATCGTGAGCACGCGAGCTGCCACCCTGG
>DASQGA010000027.1:0-8653 GCA_035632855.1 Gaiellaceae bacterium
GAGGGCGCGAGCACCGTCGCTCCCGGGCTCTCCTTCGTCGGCGTCCACTTCCTCCGCAAGCGCAAGTCCTCGCTTTTCATCGGGGTGGGCGAGGACGCTGCCATCGTCGCCCGCAAGATCGCCGCAGGACGAGTCCCGGCAGCCGGTTGAGAGCTCAACGGCCGTGCCCTCCAGGCTGGCCAGTGCGAACGCCGCCGAGCCGCGCTCGCTACTCGAAGCGGATCGTGACGCTCGTGAAGCCGAGCGAGCGTAGGAGCGACGTGATCATGGTGCGCGTGTTCGCCTCGGCGCGCGACCGCAGGCCCGAAGTGCCGCCCGCTGCCTCAATGAGCTTTCGCTCCGCGACGAGATAGAGCTCGCGCTCGGAGCCGCCGCCGCCGGAAAAGACGTCGCCGATCGCGTTGAAGAGCCCACGGTCGCGGTCGTAGACGTAGCTCTCCGCGAGGTCGAGCTCCGCTGGGTACAGCACCGCGTGCGGAAGCGTGACGGTCGCGGCCCGTCGATCGGCCGAAAGCTGGACGTCGTCGGCACCGATCGCCCGCAGGTCGACACCCGCGTCGACCGAGCCCTTGGCGACGAAGAGGGTCCGCTCTCCCAGGAGCTCGGACGGAAGACCGGTGTCCTTCTCCACGTCGACGATGACCTGGTAGTTGCCGGCTGCCGCGCGGAGCTCGCCGAGATCCTGGATCGACTGCAACACCGGGGTGGACGAGCGGTCGATCGTCTCAGAGCTGAACGGGTTGTCGAAGGAGGGCAGCAGGTCTCGCACCCAGTTGAAGCCGGCGACGAGCGAGACGATCACGAGCCCTAGCGCGATCAGGCCCCACGGCACCCCACGCCGAGGCGGCGGCTCCTGCGGCGGCAGCGGCGGCTGGTGCTCGGGCGAGGGCGGCGACTCGGTGCCGCGCTCGGGACTGACGACCCCCATGACGAGGCCGAGAGTAGCACGGAGGGCGGAGGCTCTAGATGATTTGACGCCGCCGCTGGGCGCCGTGGCTGCAGGCGCCATTCAGGTCAGGTCGGACGCCCTGACAGGTCCCGGCGAGCCATGTCAGGGGGTCAGACCCCTGGACAGGTCCCATCGAGCACTGCCCGGGCTCGAAGTCCGCTCCCAGTGCGCGCGGTGGCCAGGGCGCGGCGGAAAGATGCAGGCGCTGACAGGTCCTGGCGAGCCATGTCAGGGGGTCAGGCCCCTGGACAGGTCCCGCCGAGCCATGTCCGGGTCGAAGTCCGCCCCAGGCCACGGCTTTGTGGCAATCAATCGTCTAAGCAGGGGCGCCGGCGGCGAGGCCCGCGGCCTCGCGCAGTGCATCCACCTTGTCGGTGCGCTCCCAGGTGAAATCGTGATCGAGACGTCCGAAGTGTCCGTACGCCGCGGTCTTCTGGTAAATCGGGCGCATCAGGTCGAGATCCCGGATGATCGCTGCCGGACGCAGGTCGAAGTGCTCGCGGACGAGCTCTTCGATTCGCGCCGCCGGCACCTCCTCGGTGCCGAAGCACTCGACCTCGATCGAGACCGGGTGGGCGACGCCGATCGCGTAGGCGACCTGGAGCTCGCAGCGGTCGGCCAGGCCGGCGCCGACGAGGTTCTTCGCGACGTAGCGGGCCGCGTACGCTGCCGACCGGTCGACCTTCGTGGGGTCCTTGCCGGAGTAGGCGCCGCCGCCGTGGCGCGCCGAGCCGCCGTAGGAGTCGACGATGATCTTCCGGCCGGTCAGGCCGGTGTCTCCCATCGGCCCTCCGACCACGAACTTCCCGGTCGGGTTCACGAGGACGAAGTCACGCTCCTCGAAGCGTTTCTCGTCGTACAGATCCCTGGGCAAGATCGGATGCAGGACGTGTTCGATCAGATCCGGCTTGATGAGGGTGTCTGCGTCGAGGCCCTCACGATGCTGGGTAGAGACGAGGACCCTGACGATCTCGACGGGACGCTGGCACCCGCGCTCGTCGACCTCGTAGCGAACGGTGACCTGGGCCTTGCCGTCCGGGCGCAGATAGGGCAGGACCTCGGCTTTTCGCACCTCGGCGAGCCGCTTCGTGATCCGGTGCGCGAGCATGATCGGGAGGGGCATCAGCTCCTCGGTCTCGTTGCAGGCGTAGCCGAACATCATCCCCTGGTCGCCCGCACCCTCCCGGTCGAGCGGATCCGTCTCGCCGGGGTCGTGCTGGACCTCGTAGGAGGCCTCGACGCCCTGCGCGATGTCCGGCGACTGCTCGTCGAGGGCAACGATGACGCCGCACGTGTCGGCGTCGAACCCGTACTTGGCGCGGTCGTAGCCGATGTCGCGGATCGTGCGGCGAACGAGCCTCGGGATGTCCACGTAAGTCGACGTCGTCACCTCGCCCGCGACGACCACGAGCCCGGTGGTAACCAGCGTCTCGCAGGCGACCCGACCGCCCGGGTCGTCGGTAAGCACCGCGTCCAGAACCGCGTCGGAGACCTGGTCGGCGACCTTGTCGGGATGACCCTCGGTGACCGATTCGGACGTGAAGAGGAACTCGCGCGCCGGCACGGCGGCGAAGGCTACTGGATTGCCAGGAAGCCGGAGACGGTCACGCGACCGTCCTCCGCCGTCGAGTAGAGCAAGAAAGAATCCAGCGGCTCGACGTTCTCCTGGACCTGCGGCGGCTGCTCCTCCTGCGATTCGACCAGGTCGAAGACAGAGTTCAGATTGACGTAGAGAAGGCCGCTCGTCTCTCCGGGAACGTCGGCGCTCTCTTTTGCGTTCGAGAACGTCTCGTCACCCGCGAGCTTCGCGCCGCTCCCCTGCATTGCCTCGATTGTCTCGCGGGCGTTCGTGACGACGAGCTTTCCGTCGAAGCCCGCGTAGATGATCGTTTGTCCCTGATACTCGACGGCCTTCGCCTCGACCCCGCCGATGTCGATCCCCTGAGGAGCCGGGATTCCGGACGAGAACTGCGCCGCGCGAGCCAGGAGCTTGTCGATCGTCCCGGTCGCCGCCTCCGCGTCGTCGACCTCCAGGACGAGCTGGACGCCCGGGAAGCCGGAGCCGCCCGCCGCCGGGTACACGGCGATCGCGCCCTCGTGCTCGAGCAGCGGCAGCAGGTCGCGCTCAATCGAGAGCCCGAGCGCGAGCTCGGCCTGCCCGAGCTGCTGGTCGAACTGCGAGTTTGCCTCCCCCGCGTTCTTGAGACTCTCCCGCACGCCTTTGGCAAGGTTGTTGAAGCCGACGTAGCCGATAGCCCCGGCTGGAAGCTCGTCGGGAAGCGCGGCCTCGAACGTGTCCGTTGGCTGGGTCGTCTTGCCCGTCGCCTGGAAGCGAAGCCCGCCCTCCTCGGCGCTGACCGTGCCTCCGACCGACGGGACGCCGTTCGGAAAGAGCTGATCGAGGGTCTGTGCGCTCAGCGGTGCCCCGGAGGCCTGGTACGACTCGAGGATGAGGTCGGCGTTCACGTAGGCCCGGGCGAGCGCGTCCTCTGGAAGACCTTCCATAGCATCGCGGTACGCGGAGCTTCCCGCGAGCGTGCCACCCGTGCGCATCTTCTTGAAGCGATCGATAGAGGCCTGGCTCTCCGCGAGGACGGTCCAGCCTTCAACCTCCTCCTTGACGGTTGGCGTCCCACTCGTGTCCTTCGCCAGGAGCTCGTCGAGCTTGGCCGGATCGTTGGGCTGGAGCAGAGCGACGGCGTCCGCGCTCGAAGCTCCTCCGCCTGACTCGTCGGCGAACCCCACGACGACGATGTCGAGCTCCGGGCCTAGGGCCGGCTTGATGTCCCGCTCGAAGTCGACGTCTTCCTGCTGGAGCTCGGCGAGCGCCATCCGGAGCAGGCCGGCGCTGCCGGGAAACTTGTCGAGCAGCGTCGTGAACGTCTTGATCTGCTCGCTCTCGAAGTCGGTGTTCACCGAGATGAAGAGCGGCGTCGAATCTGGGGCGATCTCCGCACCGGCCGCCGACGAGGTGCTTTCGCTGCCGCCGCAACCAGCCGCGACCAGCGTGAGAAACCCCACGAGAACCACCAAAAGTGACCGCCGACCCACGAAAGCCAGTCTAGTTACGGCTCCGGCCGCACGCATCACTCTCCCGTGGGTTTACGCCCCATGAGCCCGGTTGCCAGCTCAGTCAGGCTCGCGCCGCTCAAGATCTGATAGACGGCCTCCGTGATCGGGAGCTCGACCCCGAGCCCGCGCGCGAGGTCCCGAAGGATCGGCGCGGTCGTGAGGCCTTCGACCGCCATCGCGATCTCGGCGAGGGCCTCCTCAGGCGAGGCGCCCCTGGCGATCAGCTCGCCCGCTCTGCGATTGCGACTGTGCCGGCTCCAGCACGTGACGACGAGATCCCCCATGCCGGCGAGCCCGGAGAAGGTCTCCGGCCGGCCACCCGCAGCGTCTCCGAGTCGCGCCATCTCCGCCAGGCCCCGCGTGATGATCGCCGCCTTGGCGTTGTCGCCCACCTCGAGCCCGTCGACCGCGCCGGCCGCCAGGGCGATCACGTTCTTCGTCGCAGCGCAGAGCTCCACCCCGACGACGTCCGTGTTCACGTAGACCCGGAACCTCGGCGACATGAGCTCCTCCTGGAGCCGGAGGGCCAGCTCCTCGTCCTCCGACGCGATCACCGCCGCCGCAGGGAGCCCCGCCGCGATCTCCTCGGCGTGGTTCGGGCCCGAGAGGACGGCCACCGGCCGCCCCCGGACCGCGGTCGAGAGCCGCTGCCCGCTGGACGGATCCAGCCCCTTGGCCAGGGAGAGGACGGGGGCCGTCCCCGGTAGTGCTCGCGCGACCTCGCCGAAGGCCCCGCTCGGGACGGCGAGGCAGACGAGCTCGGCTTCCGTGACCGGCCCGTCCTCGACGGTCGTGGCTGAGACCGCGGAGAGGTCGGCGTCCCGGACGTAGCGCGGGTTCCGTCCCGTCTCGGCGATCGCGAGCGCCTGCGCCGCGTCTCGGCAGGCGAGCGTCACCTCGTGGCCGCGCTCGGCCAGAAAGGCCGCGAACACCGAGCCCCAGGACCCGCCTCCGACGACGACGACCTTCACGAGCGGCGGGCGAAGTCGATGATGACGGGAACGCCGGAGAGCCCGAATTCGTCTCGCACCTGGTTCTCGACCCAGTAGCCGTAGTCGCGGGTGAGAAGTCCGGGATCGTTCACGAAGAACTTGAAGCGGGGTGGTCGCACGCCGACCTGCGTCCCGTAGAGAAGGTTCAGGCGGCGCCCGTTTCGCTGCGGGCCCGGCCGCCGGGCGCGGAGCTCCTGGAGAAAGCGGTTCAGCTCGCCCGTCTGGACGCGAGCCGTGTGCTTGGCGTGCAGCTCCTCGACCCGGTCGAGCAGCTTGCCGAGCCCGCGCTTGCTCTCCGCCGAGACGGCCACGAGGGGCGGGCGCTGCCGCAGCCGGTCCTGGAGCCGTGGGCGAACGTCCTCGATCCCCACAGTGGCGATGTCCCATTTCGAGAGGACGACGAGCGTCGAGCACCCGGCCGCCCGCGCGACGTCGGCGATGGCAAGGTCCTGGTCGACGAGCCCCTGGCTCGCGTCCACCAGGACGAGAGCGACATCCGCTCTTTCTGCCGCCTGGAGCGTGCGGAGCTCCGAGTAGTACTCGATGCCCTGACGCTGCCGGCGCTTGCGCCGCATTCCGGCCGTGTCGACGAGCACGAAGGTCGTGTCACCGCGCTTCAGCACCGTGTCGATCGAGTCGCGCGTCGTACCCGGCACCTCCGAGACCATGACGCGGTCCGCACCGACCAGTGCGTTCAGGAGACTCGACTTCCCGACGTTCGGCCGGCCGAGGATGGCCACTCCGATTGCGTCCTCGCCGACTTCCGGCGGGCCATCGCCGGGCAACTCAGCGACGATCCGGTCGAGCAGGTCCCCGGTCCCGTGGCCGTGGAGAGCGGAGACCGGAATCGGGTCGCCGAGACCGAGGCGATGGAACTCGAGCGCCTCGTCGTCGCGAATGGGGTCGTCGACCTTGTTCGCAAGCACGAGGACCGGCTTCCGGGCGCGACGAAGGATCTCGGCCACCTCCTCGTCGCCGGGCGTGACGCCGTTCTTCGCGTCGACGATGAAGAGGACGAGATCCGCTTCCTCGACCGCGCGGCGAGCCTGCTCGGCGATTCCGCGGGTGATCGGCGAGGGATCGACGACGTCGACCCCGCCCGTGTCCACGAGGATGAACCGCTTGCCATTCCACTCGCAGACGATCTCCTTGCGGTCGCGGGTCACACCCGGCGTCTCGAACACCACAGCCTGGCGCGTGGCCGAGAGGCGGTTCACTAGCGTCGACTTGCCGACGTTCGGGAAGCCGACGACTGCAACCGTCCCGAGCAGCGGAGCCGTCATTCGCTCTTGGACGGAACGACCGCGCGCCTGGGCGGCACGCCTGCGGGCCTGCCCGCTGCGTCCATCCGCTCCAGGAACTCCCAGAGGCGCCGGATCTCGGTTTCGATCTCCTCGGTTGCCTTGCGGTATCCCTTCGAGTTCCGCGGGTACTCGCTGAACCGCATCGGCTCGCCCCAGGCGAGGGAGGCCTGTGGCCGGGGCATTCCGACCCGCCAGCGCTCCGTCCCGTAGATCGCTGCGGGGACGACGGGAACGCCCTCCTGGATCGCGACCATCGCGGCACCTGGCTTCGCCTCTCCGGGCCGGCCGTCATGCTGCCGCGTGCCCTCGACGAACATGCCGAGGAACAGGTTGTTCCGAACCGCCTCGCGAGCGAGCCTGACGGCGTCCCGGTCCGATTCTCCGCGGCGGACGAAGAGCGTCCCGAACGATCGGATGAAGGCGCCCGCGAGCGGGACCGCGTCGACCTCCGCCTTCGTCAGGTACGCGATCCGCCGCGGGCAGGTCGCCCCGATAACCGGGATGTCGATCCAGTGGATGTGGTTGACGGCGAGGACCGCCCCACCCTCACGCGGGACGCGCTCGGCTCCGTACACCTTGATCGAGGTGGTGGCGTGCGTCAGACCGGCGAGAAGCGTGCGCCCGATCCCCCACCACATGACGGCGTGCAGGTTCATGCGCGGGAGCGAGTCGTGACGGCGTCCTCGATCCGCTCGACGACCTCGTCGATCGAAAGCTCGGTCGTGTCGATCGTCTCCGCGTCCGGCGCCGGCCGCAGCTGGTGCGCGTCGCGCTCGTCGCGGAGGCGTAGGTCCGTCGCGAGCGCGTCTGCGCCGATCCCCGGCCGCTCGGCCTCGCGCCGCCGCGCGCGCACGTCGGCGTCGGCGATCAGGTAGATCTTCACGTCCGCGTCGGGGACGACCACGGAGCCGATGTCGCGGCCCTCCATGATGGCACTCCCCTCCTCGGCGAGGATCCGCTGGCGCTCACGGAGGACGGCGCGCACGGCCTGGTGGCGGGCCACCGAGGAGACGACCCGGTCGATCTCGGCGGTTCGAATCAACTCCGTCACGTCGCGGCCACCGATCGTGATCCGATCGAGGTCGAACCGGGTCTCGCTCTCCTCGGCCAGCAGGGCCATCGCCTCCTCGTCGTCGAGGTCGACGCCGCGCTCGAGCGCGAGCCAGGTCAGCGCCCTGTACATCGCACCGGTGTCGAGATAGCGGAAGCCGAGACGCCCCGCGAGCCGGCGGGCGACCGTGCTCTTGCCGGTCCCCGCCGGGCCGTCGATCGCGACGATCATGGTGCGCGAATGCCGGCGAGGCGTGCCTCGCCCCGGCTGCGACGGAAGGGGGCCGGTGTGGTTCGGATCACCTGACAACGAGCGAGTCGAGGATCTCGAAGAAGTCGGGGAAGCTTACAGCGACGCTTTCTGAACCCTCGACCTCGGCGCCCTCTCTGGAGACGAGCCCGGCCACCGCCCCGAGCATCGCGATCCGGTGGTCGCCGCGAGCCTCGATCACGCCTCCGCCCTTGGGGCGGGTGGGCACGCCACGAACCCGGAGCCCATCCTGCATCGTCTCGATTCGGATTCCAAGAGGTCGCAGCGCTTCCCTGACACTCTCGAGACGGTCCGACTCCTTCACGCGCAGTTCCTCGGCACCCCGCACGACGCTCTCCCCGTGGGCCATGCCGGCGACGAGAGCGAAGAGCGGAAGCTCGTCGACCAGAAGCGGCACCTCCTCCGGTGGCACCTCGGTCGCGTCCAGCTCTGCGTGCCCGACCTCTAAATCAGCAACGGGCTCCCCACCCTGAAGACGCCGGTTGAAGACGGCGATCCGCGCGCCCATACGCTCGAGCACGGAGAGGAAGCCCGTTCGCGTCGGATTGACACCGACCCCACGGACGACCAGTTGCGAGTCCGGCAGGAGCGTCGCCGCCGCGATGAAGGGAGCGGCAGAGGAAAAGTCCCCCGGGATCTCGATCGTCAGCGGCTGGAGCCGATCGGCCGGCCAGACGCTCTTCGCGGGGCCACCGCGGATGCGGGCCCCTGCGGCCTCGAGGAGACGCTCGGTGTGGTCTCGCGTCGGCAGGGGCTCAACGACCACGGTCGGCCCACCGGATGCGTAGAGCCCAGCGAGCAGGACGCAAGACTTGACCTGCGCGCTCGCCACTGGCAGCTCGTAGCGGATCGGATCGAGACGGCCGCCCGCGATCGTGAGGGGTGCGTGACCGTCCGTCGTCTTGATCCGCGCTCCCATCTGGCGAAGCGGCTCGGCGATCCGCTCGAGCGGCCGCCGCGAGAGGGACTCGTCTCCCGTCAGGACGAAATGCCCCTCCTGGCCGGCCAGGATCCC
>DASQGA010000028.1:0-5442 GCA_035632855.1 Gaiellaceae bacterium
GCAACCGTTGACGAGGTGATCGGGCGCGAGAGCGTCATCTGGGCGTTCGGCCCCGACCTCGAGCCGGTGGCCGAGGTCGAGCCGGGTGCAGTCGTCCGCTTCGAGACAAACGACTGCTTCAGCGGCCAGATCCGCTCCGAGCACGACCTGGTCACAGGCATCGACATGGACCGGATCAACAGCGCCACGGGCCCCATCGCCGTCCAGGGCGCGGAGCCGGGGGACTCGCTCGTCGCCGAGATCCTCGAGGTGAACCCGATCGAATGGGGCGTCGCGACGATCATCCCCGGCTACGGACAGCTCCACGAGCAGGTGCGCTCGCCCGTGACGAAGATCTTCGACGTCAAGGACGGGTGGGTCCAGATGGACGAGCGGATCCGCTTCCCTGCGAGGCCGATGGTGGGAGTGGTCGGCGTCGCGACCGAGGGCGAGACGCTCACGAACGCACTCCCCGGCGAGCACGGCGGCAACCTCGACAACCACCTGCATGGGCCGGGAGCCCGCATCCTCTTCCCCGTCCGCCAGCCGGGCGGCATGTTCGCGGTCGGCGACATGCACGCCTCGATGGGCGACGGCGAGATCTGCGGGACGGGCGTCGAGATCGCCGGCGAGGTGGTCGTCCGGTTCGACCTCGTGAAGGGAAAGCAGGGGCGCTGGCCGGTCACCGAGCTCGCCGACCGCTGGGTCGTCCACGGCACCCACTTCGAGCTCATCGACGCGGTGCAGCTTGCGTGCGAGGAAGCGGCCCGGCTGCTCGTCGACGAGTGGGACTTCACGATCGAGGACGCCTTCATCTTCCTCTCGGTCGCCTGCGACGTGGGCATCGCGCAGGCCTGCAAGCCGGGCCCGGGCTTCGAGACGATCGCGCGAGTCGTGATCCCGAAGATCCCGGCGGTGCTGGGGCCGTTCAGGCTCTGAGGCGCCGTGCCCGGGTGTCTCCTTCGAATCGCCTGGACTCGCCCAGGCTCTCGGGGTGTCCGGCTGCACCCTCTTGGGCAGTCGGACCCGCCCGTCGAGTCCGGGCAGCTCGATCAGATCGCAGTCTTGTGCCGCGGCTCGTAGAGCAACAGCTCGGCCCCACCGGGGAGCAGCATCGTCACGCCGATCCCAAACCCCTCGTCCTCGGGCTCGCCGCGGAACTCAATCCCTTTTTCTTGTAGCTCCTCCATGGTCGCCCGAATGTCGTCGCACATAAGGCTCAGGTCCCGCCTAACCAGGTACTCGGAGGGGTGAACGCCGAGCTCGGCCGGCGGCAACGCGAAGATGAGCCAGCCCTCACCTGCGTCGACGTGGTGCCAGCCGAAGACGTCACGCAGAATTGATCGCACCGCTTCCGGCTCCGACGTGTAAAGCAAGACGTGAGCGCCAGTGATCGCCAAGCGCGCCGATCCTAGTTCAGATCAGGCTCGAGGCCGAAGTCGGGCCAGTTCGCGTACCCAGCCCAGTGCGCGTACCCTCGATTCAGCACTCACGCCCGTTTCATCTGAGGTTTCTACCGTGGTAGCGAAAAGCAAGTTCAAGGGACAAGGAGGCAGTTTATGAAGCGCAAGTTTGCTGTGGCTGGCGCGGCCGTCGTGGCCGCGGGAGCGGTCTCGGGCGGCGCCGCCATCGCGGCTGGCGGCGACGATGACGCCACTGACACCGCGATCACGGGGGCAGCTCTAGGAAGTGCATCGGCCGCCGCGCTCGAGCACACCGGCGGGGGCACGGTCACTGGCACCGAGGTCGGCGACGAGGAGAGCTACTACGAGGTCGAGGTCACCCTTGACGGCGGCCGCCAGGTCGACGTCCAGCTCGACAAGAGCTTCAACGTCGTCAGCTCTGAGGGCGACCGCGACGGGCAGGGCGAGAACTAACCCGCCCTCAGGCGCCCCGAACGGGTGGCAGCCGCCGATCGGCTGCCACCCGTTTTCCAGTTCCAGAACGGGAAGCTCAAGGGTCGATCTGAGTTCCAGATCCTGTCGAAGGTGCCGGGGGTGGGAGTCGAACCCACACTGGCTCTCGCCACGAGGATTTTAAGTCCTCTGCGTCTACCGTTCCGCCACCCCGGCGGGCTACTGGCTCCCGGGGGTTAAGGCCGAAACCGGGAACCGCTCCGGCCCATTCCCGCGGTGCAGGTCGACGAAGTTCGAGAACGCCTCCTCGGTGAACCGCTTGCACGTCTGAAGGTACGTCCAGGCGGTCAGGGCGATCTCGTCTGAGAGCTCTGGCTTCTCCTCGAGGAGCGCCGGCGGCAGCGGCGCAACCACGAGGCCGTTCGGGTCGTCCCGATACCACGCGTGGATCTCCTGGACGGCCTGCGCGGGCACCTCAGGCCCGTACTGGACGATGACCCCTCCGTGCTCGAGGTTGTGGACGACTTTGACCTGCTCGATCGGCTCGTCGTAGACGCCCCAGACGGCCGGTGCGAGCGGCTGCCCCTGATGCGGCCCACTCGTAGGAGGAGCGGAGTTGTAGGTGAAGCCCTTCGCGAGCTTCTCGACGTGCCGCTGTCCTTGAGATTCGAATGTCTCACGCGTACAGCCGCCGGCCGTGAGGGCGGCCTTCACATCCTCGCTACCGCCCCGCAGTGTGAACGCGAGTAAAGTCGTCACGAGCAGGGCGGCGAGAGCTCCGAGAGCGATCAGGTAGCTTCGCGTCCGTCGCGGGTTCCGGGCCTCGAATCTCCGCTTCGGCGCCTGGACGGGCCGAGGAGGTGCGGGCGTGCGGCTTTTCTTTTTGGCCATCGGGGAAACGCTAGCAGCGCCCCGGGACGCGGCACACGTGGGCCTCTACGCAGAAACCCGGACGTCGCTTCCGTAGAACGCGGCGACTTCGTCCAGCTCGGAAACGACCGGACACGGCGGCAGAGCTTCGAGGAAGCGGCGCCCATAGCCTTTCGTCCGAAGGCGCGAGTCGAGGATCGCGACCACCCCCTCGTCCGAATGGCTCCGGATCAAGCGGCCGAACCCCTGGCGAAGCTGGAGGATCGCGCTCGGGAGCGCGTACTCCCCGAACCAGTCCCCGCCCCTCCGCGCGATTCCTTCGCACCGGGCCTCGACGAGCGGGTCTCCAGGCGCCGAGAACGGGAGCTTGTCGATCACGAGGAGCGAGAGCGATTCGCCCTGGACGTCGATGCCTTGCCAGAACGTCGAGGTCGCAAAGAGGACCGAGTCAACCTCCTCCCGGAAGCGCTCGAGGAGCCGCTCCCGAGGTGCATCCCCCTGGCAGAGGACCGGGTACGGAAGCCGCGGCGGCACCAGCTCGACCAGCGAATCGAGCGCACGGTAGGACGACGTCAGGACGAGCGCGCGCCCCCGCGAGAGGCGACAGAGAGCCGTCACCTCGTCCGCAAGGCGTTCTGCGTAGCCAGGGGCCCGCGGCTCCGCGAGGCGCGTCGGAACGTAGACGAGCGCCTGCTCGCGAAACTCGAAGGGAGATGTCACGACCAGCGAGCGCGGACTCTCGAGTCCCAACCGGGCCCGGGCAAAACGCTCGTCGAGCGTGGCCGAGACGAGAATCGAGGTGACCGGCCGGTCCCAGAGCTCGCCCCGGAGGATCTCCGACACCTCGACCGGCGCCCAGGCAACGGCTCCCGCCTCCGCCCACGAGACGCGTTCAGGGTCGTCGACGACGAGGCACGCGTCGAGGTCGTCGGCAGCATCGAGCGCTCGCCGGCGGAGCCCCTCGGATTCCTCACCTCCGCCCACAAGCGCGTTAGCCAGCTCGCCCAGCGCTGCGCCGAGCGCGAAAGCCTCGTCGAGGAACGGGTCGAGTGCAGGCGCCGTGAGGCGGGTGCGGCCTCCGGCCGGCTCGAGTGCCGCGATGAACGAGCTCCCCAGGCGATCGAGCGCGGCCAGGGCCCGGGTCGGTGGAACCCTCCCCTCCTCGCGGCACGAGCGCTCGACGTCGCGTGTGAGCTGACGCAGTCGCGCCACGGAGACGCGGCCCCCGAACCAGGCCGAGGCGGCCTCCTCGAGCCGGTGGGCCTCGTCGAAGACGACGGCGTCGTGGTCGGGGAGGACGCCGGTGCCGTCGCTCCGGGCCCGCAACGCCAGATCCGCGAAGTAGAGCGCGTGGTTCGCGATCACGAGCTCCGCTTCCCCGGCGCGCTCGCGGGCCGCCTCCGAGTAGCAGGACGAGACGAGGGGGCAGCGCTTGCCCTGGCACCGATCGGCGCCGACGGCGAGGTCGGCCCAGAGCGACGCGCTCGGCTCGAACTCGAGCTCCGCCCGGTCTCCCGTCTCCGTCGATTCGACCCACTCCCGCAGCCGCTCATACTCACCCGCATCGGCCTCGGTCCGGAAGAGAGCCGGCCCAGAGCCGCCGAGGAGCTCGAGCCCGTGGAGGCTCTTTCGACAGAGGTAGTTCTGCCGCCCTTTCAGGACGGCGCAGCGAACCTCCCGGCCGAGCGCGCGCGCCGCGGCGGGGACGTCCTTCGTCAGGAGCTGGTCCTGGAGGGCCTTGGTCGCCGTCGCGACGACGACCCGCTGACCCGAGAGAAGTGCCGGGATCAGGTAGGCAAGGCTCTTGCCCGTCCCGGTCCCGGCCTCGGCCAGCAGGTGCTCACCGGACTCGAGTGCCGCGGCGACGGCAGCAGCCAACTCGCCCTGCTGGGGCCGGGGCTCGAAGCCGGGCAGGGCGGCTGCGAGAGGACCGGAGGCACCGAAGATCGTCTGCATGAGTGGGCCTAGATGGTTGGTCGGTAATTGACGTGCCCGCGGGGACGGGCCAGACCAAGCCAGGGTGCGCCATCGTCCGCAGGCAAGGCTAGAAGCCTTGGCAAGGGCGAGGGTGCGCCCTGGGGCCGTGTCTGGGCCGCCATCCGGGGATGCGGTGATTGCCGATCAACCATCTTGGAGGCTAGTGAGGTCCTCGGCCATCATAGGCGAACGTGTGTTCTAATTCTACTGTCATCTCTGGACGAGGTCCGGGATCTCAGCCACCCCGCCGCGCCCTGCGTCCACGACATTCCGAAAAACGTCGCTCTTTGCGGGTTCTCGGGAAGCGGACGCTTGACCCCATGAGGCCCTGGCCGTAGGCTGCACGAGCCAGATCCGGTAAGCCTCACGGCTCGCCGGATTTGGCGTTTTTTTCGGGCTTTTTCGGGGCAGATCACTGCCCGAGCCCCTACGAGGAGGTACTCATCAATGGGATGGCTTGACAAGCTCATGGGACGCGGTAAGCAGGCCGCCGGCACGACAACGGACGCTCCTGCGATGCGGGAGGAGGGCCGGCACCAGGAAGCGGCTGGACAGGCCGACGACCGCGCCGGCGCGGCCGAGGACCGCGCTCAGGTCGAGCGCGAGCGCGCGGCGCGAGAAAGCGCCGAGGCAGACCGCCTGAACCCGTAGCGGAGGCCTTCCGAGGGGGTGCCGTCCGGCGCCCCCTCTAGCGTTTGCCGGTCCATGACCGCCTACGCATCCCTTGGAGTCATCGTCGCCCTCGGGGCCTTCGGCTTCG
>DASQGA010000029.1:0-15615 GCA_035632855.1 Gaiellaceae bacterium
GTCTGCGACGTCTACGACGCGCTCATCTCCCGCCGGGTGTATCGCGACGCGTGGACGCACGAGCGTGCGATCGGGCTGCTGCACGAGGAGAGTGGCACGTCGTTCGACGCCAAATGCGTAGCAGCCCTCGAGCGTGTGCTCTCCCGCGAGCGCACGCCCGCCGCCGCCGCTGTCTAACTGGCTCGCTGGCCGACGAGTAGGGAGGCGGACTCCCCCTGTCCCCGGGCTGCCCCAAGCCTAGGAACCCCCCTCCCTACTCGTCGGCCGCGCTCCCACGTCGGCGATCTCCGGCAAGCTCTGGCCGGAGCTACAGCTTGAATCGCCCCCTGCGCGAGCGGGGGTCGAGCTTGATCGCAGCGAGACCCGCCTGACCGAACGTCTCGACCACGAAGTACCCGTCTCGCTTCGCGAAGATCCGCTCGACGTCTGGGAACACGTGATCCATCCCGGCCACCGCAAAATGCGTCGGAACGCGCCGTATCTCCTCGTAGTCAGACAGGCTCATCCTGAGGTGCTCCGAGCAGCCCGGTTGAGCGCACTCGCACACGAACTCCACGACGCCGCCTACCTGCTCGACCGGCTCGACTATGTCCCGCACCCGCTCGTTTACCTCGCGAAACAACGCCTGATGCTTCCCGGTCTCGATTGCGTTCATGAGCTTCCCCTCCAAACTTCGACATGGAGGTCGGGGAAAGCCCTGTCTCAGCGAATCGCCTCGGCCTGCCAGTGACGGTAGCGGGTTTCCCTGCCGGGCTCGGGCCAGAACGGGTGAACTCGGCTCGCCTCTTCGTTTGGGTGGCCGGCTTCAGATTCGTGCGGCCGCCGGGCGAGGGATGGCGGCGTGCCTGATTCGTCTCGAGGTCTTGACCGCCGCAGTCGGTATGGCGAGGAGGAGCACCGCCAGAACGAGCAGCGTGATTGTGAGCCGCCGCTTCATTTGGAGCCCAGGAGAGGGGCGGCGGCATAGACGGGGCCGTAGCCGACGAGACGGCCGACCGGGGCGCCCAAAGCGAGGCCGGCCCTTTGCGCCCACGCTGGTGGGAAGGGCAGCCGGACGGTGTCGAAGTGGGCCTTCGCGATCACGGCGAGCCGGAGCGGGCCCGGCATCCCCTTGCGGCCCGTCTTTCCGTCGGCTGCGAGCGCGAACATCGTCTCGAGGAGAGATTCGAACTGGAGCGCGGGTCGGATATCGCAAACGAAGCGCACCGGGGTCTCGCCCGCGTTCCAGAAGCGGTGCGCGGTGCCCGGCTCGACGGTGGCGACATCGCCGGGCGCGAGCGTCAGTCGCTCGCGGCCGATCTTCAGGCCGAGCATGCCCGCGGAGATGGCGAACCGCTCGTTCTGGAACGGGTGGACGTGCGCTGACGCGACGAACCCGTTGGGCTGGACGACGGTCTCGATCACGACCGCCTCGCCGTCCGTGTCGGCCGCCGTGGTCAGGAAAGTGATGCGCTCGCCGGTGACCGGGTTCTCGATGGTGTCGCCTGTGCGAATCATTTCGGGCCTCCTTCGGGTGTCGTTGGTGACACTGGGAAGGCTAGGACCCGGCCCGCCGACAATCGTCGGCCGGGGGCATGATTCACAGTCGTCGCTGGGCGGATTCTGGTGTGCTCCTTCTCCGCCCGCCGACGGAGGCCGGCTCGCCCGTGAGGATGAGGACTACGCCTCGCCGGGCGCGATCAGGCCTGATTCGTAGGCGAGCACGACCGCCTGCACGCGGTCGCGGAGGCCGAGCTTCATGAGGACGTGCGCAACGTGGGTCTTGACGGTGGTCTCGCTCACGTAGAGCTCCGCTGCGATCTCGGCGTTCGAGAGCCCCTGGGCGATCAGCTTGAGTACCTCGAGCTCTCGGGCGGTCAGCTCCGCGAGCTGGGGCGGAAGCGTTCGCAGGGAGGGGGGAGGCCGGCGAACGAACTCCTCGATCACGCGGCGCGTCACCGACGGCGCCAGCAACGCATCGCCGCTCGCAACAGCGCGGATGCCGGCAACGAGCTGCTCCGGAGGAACGTCCTTCAGCAGGAAGCCGCTCGCGCCGGCCCGAAGGGCGTCGTAGACGTACTCGTCCATGTCGAAGGTCGTGAGCATGACGATCTTCGTCTGCGTCCCGTCCTCACCGAGTAGCCTCTTCGTTGCCTCGATTCCGTCGATCTCGGGCATGCGGACGTCCATCAGGACGACATCGGGCTTCAGCTTCCGGGCTTCCTCGACAGCCTCCCGCCCGTTCGCGGCCTCGCCCACGACCTCCAGGTCCGCCTCGGCCTCGAGGATCATGCGAAAGCCGGCGCGGACAAGCGCCTGGTCGTCGACGATCAAGACGCCGAGGCTCATATCGAGGCGAGCGGGAGCTTCGCCCGCAGCCGGTAGCCGCCCTCGGTACGGGGCCCCGCTTCGAGCTCGCCGCCGTAAACGGACACGCGCTCCCGCATGCCGACGAGCCCGTGTCCGCTCCCGTCCCCGTTCCCGACTCCCTGGCCGTCGTCGCTGACTGTGAGCTCGATGTGATCCTCGCCGTAGCGGACGACCACCTCCGCACGCTCGGCCCGCGCGTGCTTCAGCGCGTTGGTGAGCCCTTCCTGGACGAGCCGATAAGCGGTCAAGTCGAGGCCGACCGGTAGCTGCACGGGATCGCCCTCGACGTGCAGCTCGACCGGCAAGCCGGCCTCGCGAGCGTGCTCGACCAGCTTGCCGATGTACTCGAGGCTCGGCTGGGGGGCGAGCGCAGGGGCCTCCTCGGGCCGGCGGAGTACTCCGACCATCCTGCGCATCTCCGCTAGTGCCTCGCGCCCGGTCTGCTCGACGATGAGGAGCGCTTCCCGCTCGCGCTCCTGTTCAGGTCGGAGGAGCCGACGGACGGCCGAGGCCTGAACGGTCATCACGCTGACGCTGTGGCCGACGACGTCGTGGAGCTCGCGCGCGATCCTCGCACGCTCCTCGCCGACCGCGGCCCGCGCCCGTTCCTCGCGCTCACGCTCTGCGCGGGCCGCCCGCTCCCTCGCTTCATCCGCCTCCTGGAGCTTCCCGCCGAGCGCGAAAGCGATCGTCCAGATGATGCCGAAGATGATGCCGGTGGCGATGAAACCGTCGAGGGTCTCCCGGGGGTCCTTGAATACGACGAGCCCCTCCACGCCTACGGCGAGTGCGAGTCCGGCCACGGCCTGCAGGCGGTCGCGCAGCAAGCCCATCAGAAAAACCGCCGCACAGCCCGCCAGGAACGGGACGAACGCGTACGGCACCAGTCTCGGGTCGACGAAGGTGGTTACGACGACCGCAAGGCCGACGGCGATCGGTGCGCCGACAGGGAACCGCCGGCGCGCGAAGAGGGGGACGAGAATCGCCCAGATCGCAAGAATGTCAAACCAGAAGGGCCCCTCCGGTCCCTCGGGAGCCGGCTTCCCCACGACCACGCCGGCGAGGCCGAGCCCGATCGCCGCGAGGATCAGGACATCGAACCAGTAGCGGCGCACGAGGGGCCAGAAGCTCTTCACGCCTCGAAAGTACTCCAGGGAAGCCCGGCGCGCGTCGTCCGTGAGAACGAACGGCAGCTCGTCCGCGCGGAGGAGAGGGTCTCGTCGAGACGGTTCGCAGGCAGGAGTGAACATCCGTCCTACGCCCGATGACGTGCGATCCGCCCCTGCCTAGGCTCGGAGCCTGACAACTGAGCCAAGGAGGCACCACCATGGAGGCAGGAACGAATGGATCGAACCGGGGAAACGCGTACGTCGTCGAGACGTCCGGCCTCACGAAGCGTTTCGGAGCCCGCGTCGCAGTCGATGACGTCGAGCTTCGAGTTCCGCGTGGCAGCGCGTTTGGCTACCTCGGCCCGAACGGCGCCGGCAAGACGACGCTGATCCGGATGCTGCTCGGCCTGACAGATGCCTCGGCGGGAACGATGCGTCTGCTCGGTCGGTCGGTGCCCGCCGCGCGCGCGGAGGCGCTCGCTCGCGTCGGTGCAATCGTCGAGGAGCCCCGCTTCCACGGGCACCTGACGGGTCGGGAGAATCTGCAGGTGGTTGCGGCTGCCCGCGAGCCGGAGGCGCACAGCCGCATCGACGGCGCGCTTGCGCGCGTCGGACTCGCGGAGCGCTCGGATGAACGGGTGAAGCGCTATTCGCTCGGGATGCGACAGCGACTCGGCGTCGCGAGGAGCCTGCTCGCTGATCCCGAGCTGCTCATCCTGGACGAGCCGACGAACGGTCTCGACCCGGCGGGAATCCACGAGTTCCGCGCCATGATTCGCGGCTTCGTGGCCGAGGGTCGCACAGTGCTGCTCTCGTCCCACCTGCTCGACGAAGTCGAGAAGATCTGTGACGAGGTCGCGATCGTCGACCAAGGGCGGGTCGTTGTGCAGGGTTCGATTGCCGAGCTGGCCCGGGAGGGACGACAGACGATCCTCGTCGCGACGAGCGATGACACGCGTGCCCTTCCGATTCTGGCCGGCCATCGCGCTGTTGAATCCGTCGTTGCGGACGGCAACGGGATTCGCGTCAAGCTCTCCGACGCGTCCGACGCCGAGCTGGCCGCCGACGACCTGAGTCGCTTCATCGTCCTCGAAGGTCTTGCCATCCGCCGTTTCGAGCCGGCACGTGTGTCGCTCGAACAGCGGTTCCTGGAGATCACGTCCCGATTGGAGGAAGCAGCATGAACGCTACGACCGTCTCCGCAGAGCTCCCTCGTATCCGCACGGCCTCCCGCTGGTCGCCGAGGCTGGCGAGCGCCGAGCTTCTCAAGCTGCGAAAGCGCCGCGGACTTCTGGCCGCAACCGTCGGGCTCACGATCGTCCCGATGATCGTTGCCTACATCGTGCTCGCGGCCCTCCACGCCGCGGACCCCACCCAGTACGGTCCCGCGGGGGGAGTCCAGAACTTCACGGATTCCGTGAACTTCCTCGGAAGCCTCACGATCGTCGCCGCCATTCTGATCGGTGCCACGGCGGGAACCGGCGATCTCGGCGCAGGTGTGTTTCGGGAGCTGGTCGTCACCGGGAGGTCCCGCCTGGCGCTCTTCGCCGCCCGTGTGCCCGCCGGCCTAGGCTTCCTGCTCGCGGCCGTCGGCCTGGCCCTCGCGTTCACCGCCACGGCGTCGACCTTGCTGGCCGGCTCGGTCGCTGCACCCGGAGCACAAGTAGTCGCCGCCTCGGCGGGCTGGCTTGTGCTCGAAGCGACGCTCGGCTTCGTGATCGCGCTGGGCGTCTCGTCCCTCGTCGGCTCCCGCGGAACATCGATCGCCGTTCTGCTCGGCTTTCAGTTGGTGGCGATGCCGCTCCTCCTCCAAATCGGTGCGCTCGGCGTCTTCCGGGAGGGCTTGGTCGGAGCAGCGATCGAGCGGTTCGAGCCCGCCGCGATCCTCGGCCATCCGCCGACCGTCCCCATGTCGGTCGCCGCCGCCGCCGTGGCTGTTGTGGCCTGGCTCGTCGTACCAATCGCCCTCGGCGCCTGGCGGACGTGCACCCGGGACGCCTGAACGGGCGGCTTGAAGCAACAAAGCTGGCTTGTGCTCATGTGGGATCTGAGAGGTCCCACATGAGCTCGCCGGCCACGATGGCCAGGCGCCCATAGGCCGTAGTGGTCGTGCGTCCCTGCTCGTCGAGGGAATACCGACCGAGAACCGAGTCACGGTCGCGTGTCGCTCGAGCTGCCTGCGTGGTCGCTGTCCGCTCGCCGGCGCCCGCGACGACGGCGTCGAGGATGAGCGTCATCGCCTCAAAGCCGTAGAAGCCGAACGGTGCCCGCTGCGCCACAAAGAAGCGGGTGCGCTCAGCGGCCAAGGGTGTCAGCTCGTGAGCGAGCCATGGCTCCGCGACGCCGTCCATGCCCAGCAGCCATGCGGCTGGATTGGCGGAATGCAGATCGTGCCAGAGGGTGACCGCCCCGGAACCGGCAACGCCGACGTAGAGCACAGCTTGCGCCTCGGCGAGGTCATGGGCGGGCGGTTGAGCGTGGTCCCAGACCGGCCGAATGCGCACCTGAAGGCCGCGCTCGCGGGCCGCGTCGGCGCACATGCCACCGACCGGGATGCCGTAGTCCTCTCCGTGATCGTGGACGACCAAAAGCTCGCGGACGCCAGCTTTCACGAGCCAGTCGGCTATCGCTCGCGCGCCGACGCCGTCGTGCGGCATGAGCCGCACCAAGGTGGATCCCTGGAGGCCTATGAACGTCGCGACGGGCGCAACCTGGAGAAGATCGGCTTCGCCCAGGACCGGTGCCGTCTCCAGGATCTGGGAGGAGTGGAAGTCACCGAGGTAGGCGATCGCCTCCTCGTCGTTCACCGCCTGCCATGCGTTGGTGACCGCTTGCTCCTCCCGATCCTCTCCGAAAGAATCGAGCGGAACCAACTCGGCGGGGTCGTCGGCGCGCTCGAGAGCAAGCTGGGCACCGCGCAGCACCTCGCGGCACAGCCAGCCGGCCGGCCCCGTGAGTGGCAGACTCGCGTAGACGCGGCTCAACGAGCAGTCACGCAGCGAAACCTACGCGCAGTGACCATGTAAGAGCAGGCTTGGGCAGAAGATCTCCCTCGAGCGAGCCTCTTTTTTTGGGGCCGGCCCCTCGCCGATACATCCATTAGCGTCATTCCCGTCCTCCCCAGTCGGGAGCGTCTGCAGCGTCGGGACGGCGCCTTCCAACAAGAAAGGCTCTCATGAAGAACGTCCGCAAACGTCCTCATAGCACCATGCTCTTTTTCGGGCTCGTCGCCGCTCTTGCCACTTGCCTTGCGGTGGCGGCTCCCGCGGCCCGAGCGGCAGACCCGATCGTCGCCTTCGGGCCGGTCACGGTTGCCAACGACACTGCCAAGCTCTCGGGCAACGTGGGGCTGAGCCCGGCCACGGTGGCCGACCTCATGATCAACGGTCAGCCGGTCGGGATCGGCACCGACGGGCGCTTCACGGCGAACGTCGACCTGCACGGGAAAGCGGCAGTAGCCGTTTCCTTCAGGAATCCTGTGACCGGACAGGTCACGAACCTCTCGGTCCCGATCGCGGACCTGGCGGGCCTCAACCTGCCCCGGCTCCCCAACACGATCGACGGAGGGCCCGTGACGTTCGCTGGCCAGGTCCTGAATCGGGATCAGCTTGTCGGCCTCAAGGTGAACGGCGTCGACGTGCTCGACCTCGTCCAGCCGGACGGATCTCTTCTCGTCCCTCTCGCCGAGGCGACGAAAACGATCACGACTGTCTTGACCGACAGAAACGGCAACACCACCACCAATACCTTCCGCGTCCTCGAGCTCTCCACAACCCCACTCGGGACGGCCATCTCGGCCCGAACCGCGACCGGGATCAGGGTCTCGAGCATGAAGTACTTCAAGAAGGGCTCCCAGCGGACGCACCAAGTGAAGCTGAAGGTCGTCGTCCGAGATCAGAACGGCTATCTCGTGCGCGGACTCAAGGTGCGAACGCAAAGCGTCCCCGGCGGCAAGCTTCGAGCCGGGAAGTACACGCTCCGGACCGGCAAGGCCGGGCGCGCGACCTTCAGCCTGAAGCCGAAGGCGCGTGTGTTCGGGAAGAGGCTGACGATGAAGGCTTCGGCGTCGAATCAGCTCAGCAAAGCGCAGATGAAGAAGTCGACGCGGCTTCCACGCCGCACCGGCCGCCACTAGACAGCAACCGGGTAAACTGGGCCAGGGCCGTGCGGCGGCCCTGGCCTCCAGCCGCCCGGTGAGCCGCGCCGTGGGGCCCCTCACCGTTCCAACTTCGTGTAAACACCGCCTGCGGTTCAGGGCGTCCGCCGAGCCGGGCTCTAGGGTGAGATGGTGGACCCAGGGCGCATCCTTGCTGGACTAAACCCCGAGCAGCGTCGAGCCGTCGAGGCGGTTCGGGGGCCGGTGTGCATCCTCGCCGGCGCAGGCTCAGGAAAGACGACTACGATCACGCGCCGAATCGCGAATCAAGTCGCACGGGGCGTGTTCGAGCCGAGCCAGATCCTCGCCGTCACCTTCACCGACAAGGCGGCGGGGGAGATGCGCTCGCGGCTCGAGGCGCTCGGCGTCCAGGGTGTCCAGGCCAGGACGTTCCACTCGGCCGCGCTGGCCCAGCTCCGCGCGTTCGGCGACGGTTTCCCCGGCGACGTGCTCCCCTCCAAGGCCTTGCTCCTGCGGCAGATCGGGAACGGTCTGCCGGGGGCGTTCCGGTTTCGGCCGGCAGGCGACCTCGCGACCGAGGTCGAATGGGCCAAGAACCGGCGGCTGACCCCGCAGACGTATCGCAGGAGCCTGGACGGCCACGAGCCGCCAATTCCGGCCGATCTCATGCAGCGGGTCTTCGGGGAGTACGAGCGGCGAAAGGAGGCGTCAGGGAAGCTCGACTTCGAGGACCTGCTCGAGCGTGCGATTCGTCTCCTGGACGAAGACGCCGTCGCGCGCGAAGGCTTCCGGTCGCGCTTCTCCGCTTTCACCGTGGACGAGTACCAGGACGTCAACCTGCTTCAGCAGTCTCTTCTCGACCGCTGGCTCGGTGAGCGCGACGACCTCTGCGCGGTCGGGGACGACTACCAGTCGATCTACGCGTTCGTCGGCGCGACTCCCGAGCATCTGATCGGGATGTCGAGACGCTTCGAACGGGCCACGGTCGTCCGGCTCGAGACGAACTACCGGTCGACGCCTGAGGTGCTCGGGTTCGCGAACAGGCTCGTTCCCGTCCTCGGCGGAGTCGAGAAGCGGCTCGAAGCGGTGAAGCCGAGCGGGCCCGAGCCCGTGGTCACAAGTCTGGAGGGTTCAGCGGAGACGGCCTTCGTCGTGGAGCGGATCCGTGAGTTGGCGGAGGCCGGCGTCCCGTTTCACGAGATGGCCGTCCTGTACCGAACGAACGCCCGCTCCGACGGGTTCGAAGAGGCCCTATCAGCGGCCGGCATCCCCTTCGAGGTGCGCGGCACCGCCTTTCTCGCGCGCCAGGCGGCCAGGCGGCTCCTGGCTGCCGTGCGCGCTTCCGAGTCGACCCGGATCGAGGAGAGCGTGCGCGAGCTTGCGGTCGCTCAGGGATGGATCGAGGGATCGGCGGAGCGCCTCGGAGAGCAGGAGGCCGTGCGCCAAGCCGATCTTCGGCGCCTCGTCGACCTCGCGGCCGAGTTGGACGACGGCACGCGGACGCTCGCGCGCTTCGCCCTGGAGCTCGAGACGCGGTTCGGTCCCGGGCGGGACGGACGGGGCGTCAACCTACTCACGTACCACGCCGCCAAGGGCCTCGAGTACGAAGCGGTCTTCCTCCCTCGGCTCGAGGAGAAGGAGCTTCCCGGTCGGCAGGCAAAGCGCCCGGCGGCCCTGGCAGACGAGCGACGCCTGCTCTATGTCGGGATCACACGGGCCAAGCGCTACCTCTATGTCACCTGGTCGAACAGCGCCAAGCCGTCTCGGTTCCTTGCCGAGCTTGGGGTCAGCGCACCGGCACGCGAGCGCCCTTCCAGGGTCGAGCCCGCGGAGCGCGAGCAGCCCGCATTTCGCGCGCTCCGGGAGTGGCGACGCGAGCGGGCACGCGCCGACGGTGTCCCGGCGTACGTTGTCCTCCACGACACGACCCTCGCCGAGATCGTGCGGCGGACACCGCGAACTCAGGACGAGCTCGCGGCGATTCCGGGCATCGGCCCAACGAAGCTCGACCGGTACGGAACCGACGTCCTGGCGGCGCTGGACAAGGCCCCCTAGGAGAGCTCGGCGAAACGAGCGCTTGCCGTCGGGCCGCGCTGCTCGCTCCGAGGCGGCGTCCTCAGTCGCACCGATAGCGCTGCTAGCGGCACTCCCTGCGTCCTTGCCTCGGAACGACCATCGCACCCTGACGACGAGCGACGTTCCACCAATCCTCCTAAGGGGCCGAGGAGGGTCCGAGCTCGTTGGGCTCGTCCGGATGCGCCCGCGTCAGGAACGAGCTCGGGCGCTGTGCGAGTGGTCTTTCAGCTCGCTGAGGCGTCGCGCAAGACCTCGATCGGCGCCAGGTCAAGTGGAGCGGTCAACCCCGAAAGAGGGAGCGAATCAACTCCCTCAGAGGGGGGACGGCCGCCCGCATCACGGGCAGAGTGAGGCCACCGAGGGCGTAAGAAACCGCGGGGCCCCGATGCGGCGGGGGCTTTTCGGTGAAGGATTCAGAAACGAGACGGGGTCTGCGGCGGCCCCGTCTTCGTGTTTTCGGGGACGGGGCCGCCGACCGGCTCAGTCGCCGACGACCTGGACGATCCAGCGCCGGTCGCGAGAGCGGTCGAGCTCCATGAAGAGCACGCGTTGCCAGGTGCCGAGGCAGAGCTCTCCGTCGCGAACCGGGATCGACTCGCCTGCCGGGCCGAGCAGCATCGCCATGCAGTGCGAATGGCCGTTCCCGGCCTCCATGTCCTCGGGACAGATGTTCTCGGTTCGGCGGTCCCAGTCGTCGTGCGCGTAGTACTTCTCCGTCGGGACGAGTCGCCGGAGCATCCGGGCGAAGTCCTCCAGGAATCCGGTCTCAAACTCGTTCACGCGAACGCAGCAGGTCGTATGGGGCGAATAGACGCACGCAATGCCGTTCTCGACGCCGCTCTCCTCGACGGCGTAGCGGACCTCGTCGGTGATGTCCTTGATCTCGAGGCCGCCCTTCGTCCTCAAGCTGCGCTCAAGCTGGAACACCTTCACGTCGAGCCGTACCTCCCATGGATCGTCGAGTCCAGAAAGCGTTCTCGTATTCTGTCCTACCCGCGGTCACGAAATCTACCGGTCAGGACGAGCATCCCGGTCAGAGGAGCTACGCTCGCCGCCGAGGGCCCGTAGCTCAGCGGTCAGAGCAGCGGACTCATAATCCGTCGGTCCCTGGTTCGAATCCAGGCGGGCCCAAAGGAAAACCCCCCGGTAATCGGGGGGTTTTCTCTTTTCGGGCTTGGGCGCAAAGTAGCTCTGCGCGTACAATGCGCGTACATCGGTCACTACTTGAACTTGAAAGCCCCCTCCAGCAGGCCGGCCTCTCGCTTCCGTTCCGACCGTTGCCAGTGGCCGTAAATTCCGGTCGTCACCATCAGGCTCGAATGGCCTAGCTGGCGCTGGAGCCAGGTCGCTTGCAATCCGAGCTCGAGCGAGCGCTTGGCGAACGAGTGACGGAGCGAGTGGAAGGTCCGTTTCTCGCCGGTCGGGCCGACTCGCGGGACCTTCGCCCGCTCCATTGCGGGGTAGAGGACCCGCCTGGTCAGGGTCGACGTGCTGACGTACCCGCTCGGGCCGTCGGCACGAGCTGGTTCACCTATGCGCCATCTGCCTGATGGAGCACTCCGAGGCGGCGCAGGGCGGCGGCGACGCGATCGACCTGGCGGCGGTGCGAAGGGCGAGGGTGGGGAAACAGAACGGGACTGGGGCGGCGTGACAAGTGGCGAGGACCTCTCTCGAAGTGGAACGTTCGCATAGACTCGCCGCGCATCGTGGCGGAGGAAGCGAGTGGCGAAGAAGTCCAGGTGCCTGTCGTTTGGGTGGGCGTCGAAGAAGCTCCCATCCTCTATGCGAACGCGTTCATCAGCCAGTTCGACTTGAAAGAAGGCTTCATTATCACGGCCGGGCAGATGACTCCCCCGCCCCTTACCGGGACGCCGGAGGAGATTCTTGAGAAGGCGAAGGAGCTTTCCTACGTTCCTGTCCGAGTCGCGGCCCGACTCGCGCTCACGCATACGCAGATGATTGAGCTTGCCCAGTCTCTCCAAGCGAACCTGGAACAATTTGAGGAGGGGCGTAAAATGCGTGGGGACCCTCGCGATGAGTGAAACGCTTACCACCATTCCGCTGTATCCGACCGTCGAACGTCAGGACACGGTGCTGATCACGTCGTGCCCTTCGGCGAGCGCCGCTCCTGGTCGACCCCCGCTTTTCGTTCCACGTGCTCAGCTCTACTACTGGGCGCGCTCATGGCAGCAGGGAGAGGCTGAGGCGCGTCAGGAGTTGGCCGCGGGTGAGTTTGAGACGTTCCGTGATGGCACGGCTGCAGCCCAGTGGCTCCTCGCGGACGACGACGAGGACTGACAATCGCCAGAGGTACGGGTTCCGAAAGGCTTTCGACGCCTCGCACGTAAGAAAGATGAGCGCACGCGGCAGGCCATCGCTCGCTGTCTCCAGCTTCTAGGTAACGACCCTCGCCATCCAGGGCTTGAGACTCATCCAGTCAGAGGAAGCCGAGGGGTGTTCGAGGCTTATGTGGATGCGGCTAACCGGGTGACGTTCTATTGGGATGGGCCCGCGATCGTGATGCTGAAGAACTGCAAGCACGATGAAGTCCTGAGACGTCCGTAGTACCCCTCGGTCACCTTGATCTCACCAGCGTCGTGAGAGGCCTCGCGCGCCCGTCCTAAGCGCTCAGCGCGCAAAGTGTGTGAGGAGGGGGAGCCCGGAGCCAAACCCGGTTCCTGCGGCACAAACCGGGTGCGCGTTCCCCGACGGGCTCCCCCGTATTTTCAATCGACCGAGTAGCCGGCTCGATGACCCCCGAAGGGGGGAGTCGCCTCAGCGCCCGGCTTAGTCGAAAACGTCAGGCAACGAGCCGGTAGATACCCCACCCGACAGCGGCCCAGGCAAGCACTCCGAATGGAGTCAAGATGACAACCGTTACGAAGAGGCCTGTCGACACGCAGGGCGTGAGACTGGTGACAGCGTCTCCGTGCGTCTGATCGACCATTCCACGCTCCAGCCTATTACTTTGTCCACAGGTTGTTGAAAACTCTGAGTTCGGGCCAGCGGCCCGGGCACCCTTGCGGAAACGCCCGTTGCAAAACGCTTAGTAGTAAGCGAACTGTCAGGGCGGTTTAGCTGAATGCCATCAGCGCGCAAGGTTAGAAGGGAGCCCGGAAGCAACCCGATCCACTGCGGCAGGGTCGGGCGCGCCCTCTCCGGAGTAAGAGAGGACCGGGCTCCCCGTACCCAGCATTAGCGAAACGACATTCGGGCGACCATTGGCCACCCAGGACGAAGAACCGGGCTAGCTCGCCTGTGTGTGCGCGCTAGTACGGGCGCATGCGCGATCACTTCTTCGCGGACGAGCTGGGCGAGTGGCTCGAGTGGTACACGGAGCAGCTAGAGAGGAAGGCGGTGGGCCAGTGAGCGAGGACAAAGGCAACCTACGAGCTCGGATGCGCGACGACGCCGAGAACAGCTACGAGGAGATCATTGCGGCCGTCAAAGGCGCCATCAACGCCGAGGTTACGAAGCAGGGCAAGTGCTCGTGTGGGAAATGGGTCGCGGTGTCGTTCCCGGACACGAAGGCTCGAACGGCAGCTTTGGAGCTGTGGCTAGACCAGGGCTACGGGAAGCCGAAGCAGAGCATGGAGGTGACCCTCGAGGTTGACCTAGAACGCGACCTCAAGCGCTGGGGGCTCTACCTGGAGCAGATGACCGTGGAAGAGCGCGACGTAATGGTCGGCTTCCTCAGGCGCCAGGTCGAGCTACAGCCAGCCTTGCCGGTAGGCGAAGGTCATGAAGACGAAGACGCCGACGATCACGAGCCAGCCGGCGGTCTCTCCGCTAATGGTGTAGCTGACGTCGGCTAAGTAGTTCGCGGCCCTTTCACTCCCTCGGGTGCGCGTACATTGCGCGTACAGGCTTGCTTCCGACTACCGGATTTCGCTTCATCCTATTGTAAATAGTAGCCCCCAAAACCCCTGCTTTTCCCGGGTTTCCTCCGCTCGGTGCTACTTGCTTCAAGCTAGCTTTCCGGACTCATAATCCGTCGGTCCCTGGTTCGAATCCAGGCGGACCCACCAGGAAAGCCCCCGCATACGGGGGCTTTCTGTTGCGATTGGCGACTGGAAGGCCAAGCGGTGAGCGAACGGAGAGGGCGACGTCGACCCGCGGCTGGGCTCGGGCACTCGACTATGGGGAGGGAGAGCCCGGAGACAACCCGCTCCCTGCGGCAGGGCCGGGCGCGCCCCCTCCGGGGAAGAGAGAGCCGGGCTCCCCCCGTCCTATGTTCGTGCGGCGGCTGCTCGCTCCTTTGCGCACACCTGGCTCGGGTGGCTGTCGAGCAACGGGCAGTGGTGATCAAGCGTGAGAGCAATCACGCCGATATCGGGATCGTGGCCCCCGCCAATCGTCTCCAAGCCCTGCTCGACCTTTCCCACAGGCTCTCGTCCAGCCTGGATCTGAACGAAGTCCTGCGAGAGTTTTCGGAGCGTGCCGCTGAGCTCACCGGAGCCACCGCTGCAGAGATCTCGCGCTGGAGGCGAGGGGAGGACAACCTCGTCATGCTCGTCGAATACCTCGAGGGCAAAGACGAGATCACGGTCGGGGGCGGCGCGAACTATCCGCTCGGCGAGTACCCGGCCACGAGGCTTGTCCTCGAGACGCAGGAGCCCGCGCAGATTCGCGTTTCCGACGGGACGGCCGACCCTGCCGAACGGGCGCTCCTCGAGCGCCGCGGCCAGAAATCCCTCCTCATGCTCCCGCTCGTGGCGCGCGGCGAGACGATCGGGCTGATGGAGATCATCGACAAGACGGACCGCGAGTTCGATGCGGCTGACGTGGACTTCTGCCGCGCCCTTTGCGATGTGGTTGCAGCCGCGGTTCGAAACGCCATGCTCTACTCGGAGGTCGAGGAGCTGGCTGCTCGCGACCGGCTCACGGGGCTCTACAACCGCCGGCTCTTCGAGGAACAGCTCGAGGTGGCCGTGGCCCGCAGCGTGCGAACCGGCGAGGAGCTGAGCCTGCTCGTCGTCGATGTGGACGGACTGAAGCGCATCAACGACCTGGGTGGGCACCCGGCGGGCGACGACGCCCTTTGCGCTCTTTCGCAAGCTCTCCGGACGACCACCCGTGCGACCGATGTCTGCTGCCGCCTTGGCGGCGACGAGTTCGCCGTCATCCTGGCAGCCTCGGACTCCGAGGCTGCGCTGCTCGTGGCTGAGCGGGCGCAGGACCGGCTCGCTGAGCTCGGTCGCGGCCAGTACAGCTTCTCGGGCGGGGTCGCCCGGCTCGTGGAAGCTCATGGGGGCTCATACGACCTCTACCGCGCCGCGGATATCGCCGCGTACCGTGCGAAGGCTGCGGGTGGCGCTCGAACCCTGATGGGGATCGAGACGGCCTCCCAGGTCGAAGCCGCGAGCTAGGAGGGGCTAGGAGGGGCTAGCGAAACGAGCGCTGGCCGTCGGGCCGCGCTGCTCGCCCCGAGGCGGCGTCCTCCGTCGCACCGATAGCGCTGCTATCGGCACTCCTTGCGTCCTTGCCTCGGAACGACCATCGCACCCCGACGACGAGCGACGTTCCACCAGTCCCTCCTCAAAGGAGCTCCGAGAGCGGTCGCGTGTTGACTGCGTCGGCACGAGCGGCGCCGCCCCGGCGTGCCGTGGCGACCGCGAGCTCCATGTTCCCGAGCCCTGCGACCGAGTGCGCGTCGGTCGAGACTACGATCTGGACACCGGCGGCGGTCGCACGCCTCACGTTCTCCCCGTTCAGGTCGAGCCGGTCGGGGAGGCCGTTTACTTCGAGCGCGGTTCCCGTCTCGAGCGCGGCTACAAAGACCTCGTCCAGGTCGAGCGCATTCGGAGGCCGGTGGTTGATGAGACGACCCGTCGGATGGCTGAGCGCCGAGGTGAAGGGGTTTCGCACGGCGTCGACGACCTGCCGCGTCAGCTCGCGCCGTGGTCGGCGCTGACCTGCGTGCAGGCTTGCCATCACCCACTCGAGCTCTGAGAGGACGTCGTC
>DASQGA010000030.1:0-7088 GCA_035632855.1 Gaiellaceae bacterium
CCTCCGTAGACGCCCACGTCCTGGCCAATCACAAAGACTCGCTTGTCGCGGCGCATCTCGTCGCGGAGGGCGTCCGAGATCGCCTGTAGATACGTCTTGACGGCCATCGGTCCTTACTTGTGGTGAGGAGTCTCGAGCTCCTCTGGAGTGGCGTAGACAGCTTCGACCTCGCCGTCGGGCTCGGGCTGCGGGCTCTCGTCGGCTTTTCGCATCGCGTCGTTCAGGAGCTTCTTGACCTGCTCGGTGATCTCGCCCTCCTCCTCGTCGGTGAACTCCGCGTTGTCGCGGAGCCAGGTCCGGAAGCGCTCCAGCGGGTCGCGCTTCGCCCACTCCTCGAACAGCTCCTTCGGGACGTAGAAGGCGTCGTCGTGAACGGCGTGGCCCTCCATCCGGAGCGTCAGGCACTCGATCAGCGTCGGGCCGCCGCCCTCGCGCGCCTTCTCGATGGCGCGCTTGGCTTCGCGGTAGACGGCAAGCACGTCCGTGCCGTCGACGACGACGCCCTCGAAGCCGTACGCCTGCGCTCGATCGGCGATCGTCTCGCACGCGAACTCGAGGTGGGTCGGCGTCGAGTACGCCCACTGGTTGTTGTCGCAGATGAAGACGACCGGCAGTCGCCGCACACCGGCCATGTTCATGCTCTCGTGCGTGTCGCCCCTCGCCGAGGCGCCCTCGCCGAACCAACCGACTGCGACCCGCTTCTCCTCGCGGATCCGGAAGGCGAGTGCGGCACCCACCGCCACCGGGAGCATTGCCGGCAGGTGGCTCACCATGGCAATCAGGCCGAGCCGGTCGTCGGCCATGTGGACGTTTCCGTCCCGGCCGCGCGTGGGGCCGTCGACCCGGCCCATGAACTGCGCGAACAGGCGCCAGGGCTCGACGCCGCGGACGACGTGAACTCCCATGTCGCGGTGCAGCGGGGTGCCGACGTCCTCCGGGCCCATCGCGGTGGCTACCCCAACGGACGCTGCCTCGTTCCCGCGGCCCGTGTAGAAGCTCCCCGGGATTTTGCCCTGCTTGTAGAGGATGTTGCCCCGCTCCTCGATTCCCCGGGTGAGGATGAGGTTGCGGTAGATGCCGAGGAGGTCCTCGCGGTCGAGACCGGCTTCCTTGGTCTCCTTGATCGAGCTGACTGGCTCTGCTTCGCGCGCGATCGCCATGTGGCGGCTGTTGTCCCCTTCTCTCGGCGTCGTGACTTTACCCGACGGGTCGCTTGATGGTTGATCGGTAATTGGCATGCCCGCGGGGACGGATCAGACCAAGCCAGAGTGCGCCATCGCCCGCAGGCAAGGCTAGAAGCCTTGACAAGGGCGAGGGTGCGGCCTGGCGCCGCGTCTGGGCCGCCATCCGAGGGTGTGGTAATTGCCGGTCAACCATCTAGGCTAGTCGTGATGGGCAAGGCGGCCGACTGGCTCCGGGAGGAGCGGCGCAAGACCCTGGGTGACTGGGTGGCGTTCTGCCTCGGCTGCGGGCACGCGCAGAGGTACTTCGACGAATCGGAAGGCGAGGTCGCTCGGGCCTGCCCGACCTGCGGCGGGGAGATGCGGCTTCGCTGTCCCGGGTGCGGGGCGCGGTTCAGCTCGGCGTTTGCCGTCGAGTGCGAGGGATGCGGCACGCTGCTGCGAGACCCAGAGCTCTTCGGTACGTTGATCCGGAGGTCCGGAGGTTAGTTCTGGCTCTGCCGCCCGAAAGCGTCGGCTTTCGGAACTGAAAGGATCTCGGAGAAACGGATCAAAGTGACCTGGTCCGCCTCGGTCACCTCGCGGTTGTAGAGCTGCCCCAGGAAGCTGGCGAGCTCCTCTGTGCGGCGGATCTCGGGATTGTCGTGCTCGATCTCGCGCGGGGAGAGCTCGGCGAGCGATTTCACCTCGACCTTGTCGATGACCGCGTCAAAGATGCGCTCGCGGGGGCCGTAGCGCTGGCCCACCAGCACCTGGACGACCATGCCTTTCTTGTACTTCGCCGACTTGTCGCCGAGACGGATCGTGGCCGTCTTCCGACGGCTCCGCAGCTGGTCGGCAACCATGGGTGAGTAGAAGTTCAGTGCGTACATCGGCTCTTCGAGGGCGCGCACGGGGCGCGCAGCATCATAGAGCTTCTAGAGCCAGGATTTCCCAAGCCCGCGCGGCCATCTGACGCTCCCCGCCGTAGGCCAGCAGGCGAGGAGCGTCGGCGAGCGAGAGCCAGTTCGCCTCGTCGACCTCGCGGCGCATCTCCGGTGCGATGTCGCCCAGCCGGCCTCGCGAGTAGCGGATCAGGAAGAAGCTCACGACCTTGAAGACTCGCTCGCCGTCCCACGTATAGACGTAGCGGACGTCGCCGAGCTTCTCGAGGAGGCGGCCGTCCACTCCGGTCTCCTCGCGGACCTCGCGCAATGCGGTCTCCGGGGGCTTCTCGCCTGCGTCGATGATCCCCTTGGGCAGCGCCCAGACGTCCTTGCCGGCCGGACGAATCGCCGCCACCCGCCACTCTCCGCTGAGCCGGCGGACGACCACGCCTCCGGCTGAGAACTCGCGGCGCACCGACCCGATGCTAGCTTCGCGCCGTGCGCAGGCTCCTCATGCTCGTCTGCGGAATCGTCCTCGTCGACACGATGCTCTACGCGGCCCTCGTGCCGCTCCTCCCCGAGTTCGCCTCGGAGTTCGGGCTGTCGAAGACCGGCTCGGGACTCCTCGTCGCCTCCTTCGCCGCGGGGGCCCTCCTGGCGGCCATCCCAGGCGGTCTCGCGGCAGCACACCTTGGCCCGAAGCGGACGGTCCTCGCCGGGCTCGTCCTCATGTCCGTGGCCTGCGTCGGCTTCGGGTTTGCAGGCAGTGCGTGGACGCTAGGAGTCAGCCGCCTCTTCCAGGGCTTCGGGAGCACGTTGTCGTGGGCCGGAGGCTTCACGTGGCTCGTCTCTGTGACACCGCGAGAGCGACGCGGTCAGACGCTCGGGTCGGCGATCGGCGCCGCGGTTTTCGGGGCGATCTTAGGCCCGGTGCTGGGAGGTGCGGCGGCGACCGTCGGCACCCGGCCGACCTTCGTCGCCGTCAGCGTGGTCGGGGCGATCCTGGCCGCCTGGACGCTGACCTCGACCGATGCCGAGCCGGAACCACAGCCCCTGAGCGCCCTCGGAAGGGCTCTTCGGCGCGCCAGCTTCCTCGGAAGTCTTTGGCTCATGCTCCTGCCGGCCCTCCTCTTCGGAGTCGTCACCGTCCTCGTCCCGCTCGAGCTCGGCCGAGCGGGCTGGGGGGCGGCCGCGATCGCCGCCGTGTTCCTGACCGGGGCGGCGGCGGAGGTTGTTCTCCACCCGCTCATCGGGCGCTTCTCGGATCGCCGCGGGCGCTTCCTGCCGGTGCGGCTCGCGCTGATCGCATCGATCGCCGTGTCGCTCGCGCTTGCGTGGGCGGAGCCCGCCGCAGTCCTGGCAGGGGTGGCGGTCCTCTCCCTCCTCGCCTACGGCGGCTTCTACGCTCCGGCCAGTGCGATGATCTCCGACACGGCAGAGTCGTTCGGGCTCGCGCAGGGGCTCTCTTTCGGGCTTATGAACGGGGCGTGGGCGAGCGGCAACGTGGTCGGCCCCGCAGTCGGAGGCGGGCTCGCCGACCTCTTCGGAGATGCCCTACCCTTCGTCCTCGGCGCGGTCATGTGCTTAGTCACGCTCGTCGGCGTGAGCGCGCTCCGGGACTCTGGCAGTCTCGACAGAAGAGTGCCAAGAACCTCGTAAAACGGTTCTTCGCTTTTCTGTATGATGGACTTGTCACTCTCGCTCTGAGAGTGCCAGAGAGTACGTCGAGCAAGGAGGAAGGCTGGATGAATCTGAAGCCTCTGGGCGATCGCTTGATCGTCGAGGTGCTCGAGGAAGACATGACGACCACAAGTGGGATCGTCCTTCCCGACACCGCCAAGGAGAAGCCGCAGCGCGGCAGTGTTCTCGCAGTGGGCCCCGGCCCGCGGGACGAGGACGGGGAATACATCACGATGGACCTGGAGGAGGGTGACGAGATCATCTTCTCCAAGTACGGCGGCACCGAGATTCGCCTCGGCTCCGACGAGTATTTGATTCTCCGCGAGTCGGATGTGCTCGCGAAGGTCGTGACGGACTCGAAGAGGTCCAAGAGCTCGAAGAAGAAAGAGCTCGCGGGCGCAACCGTCTAGCAGATGGTTGATCGGCGATCACCACACCCTCGGATGGCGGCCCAGACACGGCGCCAGGCCGCACCCTCGCCCTTGTCAAGGCTTCTAGCCTTGCCTGCGGACGATGGCGCACCCTGGCTTGGTCTGGCCCGTCCCCGCGGCCATGTCAATCACCGACCAACCATCTTGAACAACGGAGGGAACTGAATGGCACACAAGGAACTGAAGTTCAGCGAGGAGGCACGGCGCGCTCTCGAGCGCGGCGTCAACACCCTCGCCGACGCGGTCAAGGTCACCCTTGGCCCGAAGGGGCGCTACGTCGTGCTCGACAAGAAGTTCGGCGCACCCACGATTACGAACGACGGCGTCACGATCGCGCGTGAGATCGAGGTCGAGGACCCGTTCGAGAACCAGGGTGCCCAGCTCGTCCGCGAGGTCGCTACGGCGACCAACGACGTGGCGGGCGACGGCACGACTACGGCGACTGTTCTCGCGCAGGCGATCGTCCGCGAGGGCCTGAAGAACGTCGCGGCCGGGGCCAACCCGATGGGGTTGAAGCGCGGTATCGAGACGGCGGTACAGGCTGTCGTCGAGGACCTGAAGTCGCAGTCGAAGGAGGTCTCGGGCAAGGAGGACATCGCTCGGGTCGCCACCATCTCCGCGCGTGAGCGCGAGATCGGCGACGTGATCGCCGATGCGATCGAGAAGGTCGGCAAGGACGGTGTCGTGAATGTCGAGGAGGGCCAGACCTTCGGCCTCGAGCTCGAGTTCACGGAGGGCATGCAGTTCGACAAGGGCTACCTGTCCCCGTACATGATCACCGACGCCGAGCGCATGGAAGCCGTGCTCGACGAGCCCTACATCCTGATTGCGAACCAGAAGATCGGTGCTGTCAAGGATCTCCTGCCGATCCTCGAGCAGGTCATCCAGGCAGGTCGCCCGCTGCTCATCGTGGCGGAGGACGTCGAGGGCGAAGCGCTCGCGACGATCGTCGTCAACAAGCTACGCGGCACCTTCAGCGCCGTCGCCGTCAAGGCGCCGGGTTTCGGAGATCGCCGCAAGCGGATGCTTGAGGACATCGCCGTCCTCACCGGCGGCGAGGTCATCACCGAGGAGATGGGCCTCAAGCTCGAGAACACGAAGCTCTCGCAGCTCGGCCGTGCCCGCAAGCTCGTCGTCGACAAGGACTCGACCACGATCATCGACGGTGCCGGCGAGTCCGACGCCATCAAGGGGCGAATCAAGCAGTTGAAGGGCGAGATCGAGAACACCGACTCGGACTTCGACCGTGAGAAGCTCCAGGAGCGGCTCGCGAAGCTCTCCGGAGGCGTCGCCGTCGTCAAGGTCGGCGCTGCCACGGAGACCGAGATGAAGGAGAAGAAGCACCGCGTCGAGGACGCGCTGCAGGCCACCCGCGCAGCTCTCGAAGAGGGCATCGTGCCGGGCGGCGGCGTCGCGCTCCTGCAGGCGGTCGACTCCATCAAGCTCGACAGCCTCGAGCCCGACGAGCGGACGGGTGCAAGCATCATTGTCCGGGCGCTCGAAGAGCCGGTTCGCCAGCTCGCGAACAATGCGGGCCTGGAAGGCTCCGTCGTGGTCAACACGATCCGGGCGGGCAAGAGGGGCTTCGGTCTGAACGTCGATACCGGCGAGCAGGAGGACCTGGTCAAGTCCGGCATCATCGATCCTACGATGGTGACGCGCTCGGCCCTCCAGAACGCCGCTTCGATCGCGAAGAACATCCTCACGACCGAGGCGATCGTCGCGGATGCACCCGAGAAGCAGCCGGCCGGTGCCGGTATGCCCGGTGGCATGGGTGACATGGGCGGGATGATGTAGCTCTCGCCCAGCGCGAGGAACGAGAGAGGGCGGCCCACAGGCCGCCCTCGTCGTTTCTGGGGATCAGGTGGTGACGACTAGCTGCGCTGGCACTTCTTGTCGTTCGCCATCATGCTGCTGGAGATCCTGTTCATCCGCTCCTCGTGCTCGTTCTGCTCCGCGGAGTTCGTCCACTCGGGAAGACCTGCACCCGACCAGAAGGCGTCCGGGCTGACGCCGGGGCCGATCACGGTCGCGCGGTAGGCGGCGCCGTTCCCCCGCGGCCGGCGTGGGCCATTTGGGAAGGACGCATAGCGCTTGTGGGGGTAGAAGCCGTAACAGAAGGTGCCGCCGAAGCGGTGGGAGAGGAAGCCGTTCTCGCGCCTCCAGCCCTTCGCGTAGCGCGAGTTGAAGGTGTCGATGTAGACGTTCCGCCCGTAGCTGTCCGTGGGGTTGCCGCTGCTCGTGTTCTCGAAGCCGTAGACGGGCTCGCCCTGGTAGGTGAGGCGGCCGAAGAGATGGTGGTAGAGACCCCCGTAGTAGATGTAGTCCGCGTAGATCTCGAGCATGGCCGGCTCGCCGGTGAAATGCGAAAGATGAAGCTCCCACACGCGCTGCTCGGCGCGCCAGGGTGACATTCCGAGGTTCGGAAGTCGGCGCTGCCAGCTCTGGAGCACCCAGTGACTCCCGTCGGGGGCGGTGCAGCCGGTGACGTACCAGGCGAGCGGTGGGCCGGCGTACGGGCCGCAGACGTTCTTGATGTTCTTCCAGAGTGGGGTGCCGAGCCTCATGTAGCCACCCGAGTAGTCCCGCTTGAAGGCGACCTGGCCATGAGTTCGGCTCGGCTGGCGTGCATTGACCGCGCCCCAGAAGACCGGGTAGAACCGCTTGCCGCCGACCGTGTAGTAGATGACGGCGTGACCCTTCGAGTCGACCTTCACGCTGACGTGCTTGGCGTTCCGGGTGACGATCTCGCTCGCGGAGGCCGAGGAGACGGCCAGAAGCGCGACGAAAGCCGAGGCGAGAAGAACAAGCAGGCGCAAGCGTGGGGCCATGCCCAATCAATCGGAGCGCAGGTGATTTCGTTGCACCCTCAATGGGGGTAACTAGATCGAGGGACGCCGCGGAATGCCGCGCGCTACCTACACTTGAGC
>DASQGA010000031.1:0-2841 GCA_035632855.1 Gaiellaceae bacterium
GTCGATCCGGGCAGGAGGCGCCCGGGAGGAGGAGGGCTTCATGGCAACTCGCGCTGAGGTGGGCGAAGTCGGTCTCGAGCGGCGAGCCGTCGGGCTTCCGACCGCGATCGGCACCACGTTCGGACTGATCGTCGCATCGACCGTGCTCGCGTCCGTCACCGCGGGCTTCTTCGCGAGCTACGTCTTCATCGCGGCGCTCGGCGTGGGCCTACTGGCCATGTACCTCCAGAGCATGAGCTTCGCCGAGCTCGCCACCATGATCCCGAAGGCCGGATCGATGAACGAGTACGTGCGCGCGGGTCTCGGGCCCTTCTTCGCGACGCTGACCGTGCTCGTCGGCTACATCGCTGTCCAGCTCTTTCCGACCACCGCCGAGGCCTACACGCCCTCGGCGATTGTCAAGGGCTTCCTCTGGACCGACGGGCCGAGCACCACGTTCTGGGTCATCGTCTTCGTCGTCCTGGTGGCGCTCCTGAACGTCGCCGGGATCCGTCCCTACGGCGCCGTCGAGGTGGCCCTCACGGTGTTCATCGTCCTCTCCCTCCTCGTCTTCGGCTTCATCGGCCTGGCGGGCCTCGGGTCTTCCGACCCGATCGGCAGCGCGTTCCCGGACATCCCCTTTACCTGGAGCCTCTTCTCGACGCTGCTCGGGATCGCGATGTTCACTTTCGTCGGCATGGAGTACACATGCCCGCTGGCGGAGGAGATCGAGAACCCCGGCCGCAACATTCCGCTTGGGATCTTCCTCGGGCTGACGCTCGTGACGCTGCCGATCCTGATCTGGGGGCTCGGGGCAACGCGCTACGTGCCCTCGGACCAGCTCGGCGCGTTCAGCCCGGTCGCGCACATGGAGGCCGCGATCGCGATCCTCGGCGACACCGGCAAGTGGTGGATGGCGATCATCTCGCTCGCAGCGACGCTCTCGACTCTGAACGCCCTCATCGCAGGCATCCCGCGGATCCTCTACGGCATGTCGCTGACGCGGCAGCTGCCGCGTGCTTTCGGCTACCTGCTTCCCTCCACGAGGGCCCCGGTCGTCGGCATCGCCATCGTCGCGCTCATGCCGATCCTCATGAACGTCTTCATCGACCTCGGGAAGAGCACGAACTTCATCGAGCTCATCCTGGCCGGGGTCCTCGGCTGGGCGACGGCCTACGCGATCATCCACGTGACCCTGATCATCCTGCGGCAGAGGGAGCCGCAGGCGCGGCGTCCGTTCCGGTCTGTCGCTGTGCCCATCCCCCAGCTGCTCGGGATGGGCCTCCTCGCGCTCGCGGCGTTCAAGATCTTCCCCGACCCTGTCGTCCGGGATCACATCTACAGGGACTACGGGATCTTCCTGGGAGTGGCGATCGTCCTCTCGCTCGTGGTCAATCTCGTGTTCGGAACGAGCCTCCGGGACCAGTTCCGGCCTGTGCCGCTCGTAGAGGTGTACCGCGAGACCGAGCTGATCGACGAGGAGCTGCCGCCGCCGGTCGAGCCGGGGGGGCCGCACATCAGGCACGATTAGCCGGTGGCAGTCACCGAGCAGAAAGCCGCGGAAGCTCGCCTGGACGAGGCGAGACAGGCGGGCGTCAAGCGTGTCCGGGTCCACTTCACGGACCTGACCGGGATCTCTCGGAACAAAGTCGTGCCGCTGACCATGCTCGAGGAGCTGGTCGAGGAAGGCGTCAACTTCTGTATCGGGGCCTTCGCCGTCTCGCATGCGGGCGAGGTGATCGAGGAGACCGGGCTCGGCTCGGAGTCGGAGTTCAGGGACATGAAGGTCTACCCGGACCTCTCCACACTCCGGGTGCTCCCCTGGGAGGGTGAGACCGGGATCTGCATGGCCGACGTCCACTTCGACGGCGAGCTCCTTCCGTGCGACCCGCGCGGGATCCTGAAACGTGCGATCGCCGAGCTCGACAAGCGCGGTTACACGGCCGCCTGCGGCCACGAGCTCGAGTTTTTCCTGCTCCGAGCTGGCCCGAACGGCTATGAGCAATACGCCGCCCAGCCGGGGATGGTTTACACCCATACGCCGTCGGTCGACACCGGAGGCGTGATCCGCGAGATGGAGGACGCGGTCTGCGCCCTCGGGTTGCCCTACGTCTGCTCGAACCAGGAGTACTTCGGGTCGCAGTGGGAGATCAACTTGCGGTACGCCGACGCGCTCGAGGCGGCCGACGACTCGCATCTCCTGAAGCTCGCGATTAAGGAGATCGCTACCAAGCACGGCCTGGTTGCCACCTTCATGGGGAAGCCACTCGAGGGGGAGGGCACGTCTGGCTACCACCTCCACCTCTCCCTCTGGGAGAACGGCGACAACGCGTTCGAGGACACTGAAGGGCAGGACGGCCTCTCCGATCTCTGCCGGCACTTCGTCGCCGGCCAGCTCGAGCACGGGCGGGCGATGACCGCCGTGCTGGCGCCGACCATCAACGCCTACAAGCGGTTCGTGACCTTCGCGATGGCGCCCTACACCGTCACCTGGGGCCCGGACAACCGCACCGTGTTCATCCGGATACCCGTCGAGCGCGGGAATGCGACCCGGGTCGAGAACCGGGTCGGCGACGGGACCGCAAACGCCTATCTGGCCGCGGCGGTGGCGCTCTTCGCGGGAATCGACGGCATCGATCGCCAGCTCGACCCTGGCCCGGGCCTCCGAGGTGACGGTTACTCGGCGGAGGGGTTTCCCCTCGTTCCTCTCTCGCTGGCCGAGGCGATCGATGCCCTCGAGCAGGACACCTACCTCACGGAGAACCTGGGGCCGCAGTTCGTCCGCGCTTTTGCCGCGCTCAAGCGCGACGAGCACAAGCGGTTCTCGAGCTCGGTCAGCGAGTGGGAGATCCGCGAGTACCT
>DASQGA010000032.1:0-3688 GCA_035632855.1 Gaiellaceae bacterium
CGCAGACGACCACGAGGCGAGCTCCAACCCGGGCGGCGGATGCGGCCATCTCGTCCAGGTCGAGCCTGAGCTCCGGACAGGGGACGTACTCGATCGAGGCTCCCGCTGCCGCGAAGACCTGGGCATAGAGCCCGTAGGTCGGCTGCGGCAGGACGACCGAGTCTCCAGGGCCCAGGAAGGCGTCGGCAACCGTCCGGACAAGACTCTGGATCCCGTGCGCCGGCACGATCTGCTCCGGCGGGACGTCTCGCCAGCGGCAGATCGCCTCGCGCAGGTCGCTGAACGCCTGCTCGGGGTACATCCAGGCGTTCTCGAGCTCCGCCGCCGCAGCGTCGAGCGCCCCCGGAAAGGGGCCGAAGAGCCCCTCGTTCCAGTTCAGCTTCACGATCTCGTCGACCCCGTAGCGCTGCTTGAGCTCGCTCAGGCTCGGGCCCGGCCGGTAGGGCTCGATGCCGTGGAGCGAGGGCCGAACGAGCGAGCTCCAGTTCGTCACGGGCGCAGGATCGCATGCGCGAACGTGGTAGGTTCGGCGATCTCGGCGACCGAAGCGAGGACGGCGACGGCAAGCGCAAGCGTTCCAGCGGCAGGGCACGAGGACGAGACCGGACTGAAAGCGAACGCGATCGGCTTCGTCGACGCGCTCGTGATCGGGCTTGCCTCGACAGCGCCTGCGTACTCGCTGGCCGTGGTGATCGGGCTCATCACCCTCGTGGTCGGGCCGCAGGCTCCCGCGGCGCTCCTAGTCTCATTCGTCCCCATGTTCTTCATCGCGACCGCGTTCTACTACATGAACCGGGCCGACCCGGACGCCGGCACGACGTTCTCGTGGGTGACGCGGGCGATGGGGCCATGGGCGGGCTGGCTCGGTGGCTGGGCGGTCTGCGTGACCGGCATCCTCGTGATCGGCTCGCTCGCCGACGTCGGCGCCCGCTACACGCTCCTGCTCGTCGGCTGGGATTCGGCGGCCGAGTCGAAACCGACCGTGACGGTGTTCGCCGTCCTGATCATCGTCGTCATGACCGCCATCTGCATTCTCGGTACCGAGCTCTCGGCCCGCATCCAGAACGTGATGATCATCGGCCAGGTGGGGGCGCTTCTCCTGTTCGCAGTCGTCGCGCTGGTTGACGTCTACCGCGGCGACGCCACCGACGCGTCGCTGCGGCCGGAGGCCTCCTGGTTCTCGCCCTTCGAGATCGAGAGCTCGAACGCGCTCTTCTCCGCGCTCCTGGTGGGCGTCTTCATCTATTGGGGCTGGGAAAGCGCCGTCAACCTCTGCGAGGAGACCAAGGACTCGCGCAGCACGCCCGGCCTGGCGGCAGTCTTCAGCACGGGCATCTTGCTCGTCACGTACGTCGCCGTCGGGACGGCTGTCGTCGCCTTCGCCGGGCTCGAGCTCCTGAACGAGTTTGCAGACGACGAGAGCATCTTCAGCGTCCTCGCCACGGACGTACTCGGATCGCCGTGGGACAAGCTCGTCGTGCTCGCGATCGTGACGTCCGCGATCGCCTCGAGCCAGACCACGATCATCCCCGCCTCACGGACGACCCTTTCGATGGCCCGCTCAGGTGCTTTCCCCGCGATCCTCTCTCGCATCCACCCGCGCTTTCGCACTCCGCATGTCGCGACCGCCGCGATCGCCGCGCTCGCCGTCCTCTGGTACGTGCCGCTCAACCTGGTGTCCGAGAACTTCCTCTTCGACACGATCTCGGCCCTCTCGCTCATGATCGCCTTCTACTACGCGTTGAGCGGCGTCGCCTGCGCCGTCTACTACAGACGCGAGCTGAGGAAGTCGTTTCGAAACGCGCTCTTCATGGGCGTCGCGCCCCTCCTAGGTGCCGGGCTTCTCGCCTACCTCTTCGTCGAGGCCACGCGCGCGCTCGCCGATCCGGAACAGTCGTACTCGGGCGGAACCTTCCTCGGCTTCGGCCTGCCGCTCGTGATCGGGTACGGATTCCTCATCCTTGGAGCCGTTCTCCTCGTCGCCTGGCGGCTCACCGGTCACCCGCGCTTCTTCGGCCGCAAGCCGTTCGAGGCCGTCGATCCGGCCGTGGCCGAGGGGCGCGTCGCCGTGGAGGAGACCGCGGGGCTCGACGAGCCGGGGAAGAGCTAGATGGTTGATCGACAATTACCACACACGCGGATGGCGGCCCAGACACGGCGCCAGGCCGCACCCTCGCCCTTGTCAAGGCTTCTAGCCTTGCCTGCGGGCGATGGCGCAGCCTGGCTTGGTCTGGCCCGTCCCCGCGGGCACGCCAATTACCGACCAACCATCTGATGCCCCGCGCCCTCGTACTCGGCTACGACGACAGTCCGTCCGCTCAGGCGGCGTTGACCACAGCAATCGAATTGGCACTGCGCTTCGGCGACCGTCTCGTGATCGCGTTCGCCTACGCCCCACCTCAGAGACTCGTCGGCGAGGAGTTTGCAGAGCACCGCCGGGCGCTCGCGGAGATCGGTGAGCGAGTGACGGCGACCGCGCTCGACCGGGCCCGGTCGGAAGGGGTCGAGGCTGAGGTCGCACTCGTCCCCGAGCGAGCGGCGGACGCGCTGGTCTCCCTCGCAGCCAAGCACGACGCGCGCCTGATCGTCGTCGGGACGTACGGCGAGAGCCCACTCAAGAGCGCGATCCTCGGCTCGACGCCGCACCGGCTCCTACACCTATCCCAGATCCCGGTCCTGGTTGTGCCAGCTACGGCCTGAGCTCAGGCGGTCGGCGTCCACATCTCGAGCCTCGCCCGCAGGACGACGACGGCTGGGCCCTCCTCCGCGAGAGCCCAGGCCAGGTCGTCAACGAGGCTCTCTGGCGTGGCCGCGCGAACCGGGACCCCGAATGCCTCCGCGAGTGCGACGAAGTCCGGCTGGACCAGATCGACCGCAAACGTCTCGCCGAACGAATCGCGCTGGTATTCACGAAGAATCCCGTAACCCCCGTCGTCGACGAGGAGCAGCTTCGCGCCCAGCCGGTTCTGCCGCGCGCTGGCGAGCTCGGCGATGTTGTAGAGAAAGCCGCCGTCGCCCGCGACCGCGAGGACGGGTGCGTCGGGAAGGGCTGCCTTCGCTCCCAGCGCCGCCGGCCACGCGTAGCCGAGCGTCCCCGAGCCGAGCGGGTAGAGGAAGCGGCGCGGCGAAAGCGCTGGAAAGTGCGCACCCGCCCAGTAGGCGAGAATCGTCATGTCCCACGCGTGGACCGCGTCGCGCGGGAGCGCCTCCCGGATCGTCGTAAGGAGGCCGCGCTCCAGGCCGCGGCCCTGCTCGTCGAGGCCGCGGCCGATCCGTGCCTTCACCTTTGCAGCGTCCCGCTCGGCCTGACCGTTCGGCTCCCGGGCAGGAAGCTGCTCAAGCAGGGCGCCGAGCACCGCCTTCGCATCGCCGACCAGGCCGAGTGCCGGGTAGGTGCGGCCGATCCGCTCTGCGGCGGCGTCGATCTGGACGATCTGCCCGCCGGGCCTCAACGAATACTGACCCGTCGTCTCCGCGCCGAGCTCGGTGCCGACGCACACGAGGACGTCGGCGCCCTCGACGAGCTCCTTGAAAGCAGCTTCGTCAGCCGCCGAGCCCGCTGCGAGCGGGTGATCCTCCGGGAAGGTTCCCTTGCCCATGTAGGACGTCACGACCGGAGCCTGGACGCGCTCGGCCAGAGCGGCGAGCTCGGGCCAGGCACCGGAACGGCTGACGCCGCCGCCGGCCC
>DASQGA010000033.1:0-4432 GCA_035632855.1 Gaiellaceae bacterium
CACTTCCCGGGGCGGCGAACCGCCCGCGGGCGCGAGGCGAAGCTCTCCCGGGCTCACATACATCGAGCGAACGACGCCCAGGTAGTAGTAGATCGAGACCACGGTGGCCACGACGCCGACGATTGCGAGCCAGGCCCAGCCTCGCTCGACCGCTGCCGAGAACGCATAGAACTTCCCGAGGAAGAGCCCCGCGGGTGGCAGGCCGATGAAACCGAACATGAAGATCGCCATAGCGATCCCGTGGAAGGGCCGCTCCCAGCCCATGCCGGCCAGGTCGGAGACCGTCACCGGCCGCGCTAGCTCTCGCTCGCGGGCGGCGACGATGGCGAACGAGCCGACGTTCATGGCCGCGTACGACATCAGGTAGTAGAGAAGCGCGCGCCCTCCGAGCGGCGTGCCGACCGCGATCGGGATCAGCAGGAAGCCGGCGTGCGAGACGCTCGAGTACGCGAGCAGCCGCTTCACATCCGTCTGGACGAGGGCCGCAAGGTTCCCCCAGGCCAGCGAAATGCACGCGATCACCGCGAGGGAGAGCGTCCAGAGCTCCTCCTCGCTCCCGAAGGCCGTGGTGAGCAGGCGCAGCGTGAGGACCAGCCCGGCGACCTTCGTCGCTGCGGACATGAAGGCCGTGACGGGGGTGGGTGCGCCTTCGTACACGTCCGGCGTCCACATGTGGAACGGCGCCGCCGAAATCTTGAAGGCGAGGCCGACGAGGAGCATCCCGAGGCCGGTGACGAGCAGGAAGCGGTCGCCGCCCGCCGAGGCGCGCTCGATCGCCTCGAAGCCTATCTCGCCTGTCGCGCCGTAGACGAGCGCGCTTCCGAAGAGGAGGATGGCCGACCCGAAGCTGCCCACGATCAGGTACTTGAGCCCGGCCTCGAGGGATCCGAGCCGATCAATTGCGATCGCGCACATGATGTAGAGCGAGATCGAGAACCACTCGAGCCCGAGGAAGAGCGTCATCAGGCTGTTGGCCGAGACGAAGAAGCACATGCCTGCGACCGCCGACAGGAGCAGCGTGTAGTAGTCCCCGATCCCGTCGCGGCGGCCGGGCTCGCGGTAGGAGACGCCGATCGCGAGGAGCCCGGAGCCCGCGAGGATAACCTGAGCGAGCTCGGCGAGCCGGTCGCGCCGGAGCGCATCCGCGACGATTCCGCGCCCCGAGTCGTCGTGCGCGAAGAGGATCGCTGCGGCGACACCAGCCCCGATCAGCGCGGCGGCGGCGATGAACGCCGAGAAGCCGCGCCGCACGCCGACCGGGAGGAAGAGGGGGACGAGCATGGTGAGCGCCGCGCCGCCAAGGAGCACAAGGACGGGCGAGAGCGCCGCCCAGTCGAGGTCCGGCTTGACGAAGGTCTCCATCTATTCCGAGAACCTCGTCGTGACGGTTTGCTGCGGCTGCCCGCCGAAGACGTGGTCGGTGATCCCGGCCGGCCAGAACGAGAGGGCCAGGAGGGCGATCACCAGCATCCCGACGAGGCTCGTCTCGGCCGGTCGCAGGTCGAGCGCCGCGTCCGGGACCATCGTCCCGACGTCGTGATGGAGGACGGCGGAGACGAGCCGGAGGACGTACATGGCCGCCAGCACGATCGAGACGGCGCCGACCACCGCCCAGCCCCAGCCGAGGGGAAAGATGCCGTTCAGGACGAGGAACTCCCCCGCGAAGGCGGTCGACCCGGGCACGGCGAGCGCGACGACGCCGACGACGATGAAGAGCGTCGCGAGCGCGGGCCTCCCGCGGGCCATTCCCCCCAGGAGCCGAAGCTCGCTGGTCGCGGTCCGCCGCTCGACCGCGCCCGCCAGCAGGAAGAGCGAGGCTGAGATGAGCCCGTGGTTCACCATCTGGAGCAGCGCCCCGTTCAGCCCCGAGTCGTTGAACGCGAAGAGACCGATCACGATCAGGCACATCTGGGCGAGGCTCGAATACGCGATGACGCCCCGCACGTCAGGCGCCCGAAAGGCGAGGAGCGACCCGTAGACGAGCCCGACGGAAGCGAGGACGAGCACGACGGTCCGCCAGTCGGCCACCTGCTCGGGGAACGAGGGCAGGACGATCCGAAGCAGCCCGTAGGCGGCTGTCTTCGAGACGACGCCGGAGAGGAGCGCTGACACCTCCGCCGGGGCCTCGCGGTAGGCGTCCGGCAGCCAGCCGTGGAACGGCCAGAGCGGCGCCTTTACGGCGAACGCGACCACGAAGCCGAGGAAGATCCAGGTGCTGTCGCTCGTCCCGAGCTCGGTCATGTCGAAGCTGCCGCGGTCGAGCCCGAAAGCGATGATCGCCACCAACATCAGCAGCGAGCCGCCCATCGTGTAGACGATGAACTTGATCGTCGCACCAGTCCTCCCGGCGCCGCCCCAGACGCCGATCAGCACGTAGAGCGGGATCAGCATCGCCTCGAAGAAGACGTAGAAGAGGAGCAGGTCCTGCGCCGTGAAGACGCCCACGGTGGCGCCAGTCAGGAAGAGGAGGAGGCCGAAGTAAGCACCCGGCCGGACGCGTCCTGCCCACATGCCGTAGCCGATCGACGCAACCGCGACGAGCGCGGTCAAGCCAACGAGCCAGAGCGAGAAATCGTAGAGGCCGACCTTGTACGAGACGCCGAGGTCCGAGAACCAGGTCCGCTCCGCGTCGTCCTGGAGCCCTGAGCTTGCGAAGTCGAAGTTGACAACCGCTCCGACCCAGAGCGCGAGCTCGCCGAGCGCAACCAGCAGTGCGAGTCCGCCGGCGGCGGTGCTTGTCCGCCAGGGCACGAGCCAGAGGAGGAACGCGCCTGCGAACGGCAGGACGATGAGGGCGGTCGTGAGCATCAGGTGACCGCCAGGAAGACGATGGTGATGACCGCGAGTCCGGTCGCGACAGCGAGTGCGTAAGAGCGGACGAGCCCGGTCTGCGCTGCGGCGACCCGGCCGGCCAGGAGGCGGGTGCCACCCCCGAGGCCCGTCAGCGAGCGCAGGAAGAGCGGGCGCTCTACGAAGCGCTCGAGGCCCGTGGCCAGGTGGGAGCTCGGTTTGTAAAAGACGACGTCGTAGGCCTCGTCGACGTAGAGCTTCCGCTCGAGCGCCGTCGCCGCCCAGGGCCAGCGGCGGCGGGCGCGGGCGGGACCGTAGCCGGGCCGCCCGTAGAACGACCACGCGAGCCAGATGCCGGCGAGCGAGAGGCCAAGCGCGGCGAGGGCGGAGAAGAGCGCGGTCGATCCGGCCGCCTCCTCGATCGACTTGGCGACGGGGTGGATCCACTCGTCGACCGCGTGCCAGACGCCGGGGATCTGGACAAGTCCACCGACGACCGACAGGACGGCGAGCACTGCGACGGGCCACACCATCGCGAGCGGGCCCTCGAACTGTTCCCGGTGCAGGTGCTCGCGCACGAAGCCCGACGGCTCACCGCGAAAAACGATGAACAGGAGGCGGAAGGTGTAGACGCTGGTCAGGAACGCGCCGAACGCCCCGGCGCCCCAGAGCGCCCATCCGAGCGTGCCTGCGCTCGCGGCGCTCGCGAGGATCGCGTCCTTCGAGAAGAAGCCCGCGAAAGGAGGGATTGCGGCGAGCGCGAGCGCACCCGCCAGGAAGAAGCGGTACGTCCAGGGCAGGGCGCGGCCGAGCCCGCCCATCTTCCGGATGTCCTGCTCGCCGGCGAGCGCGTGGATGACGATGCCCGCCGCCATGAAGAGGAGCGCCTTGAAGAAGGCGTGCGTCATCAGGTGGAAGAGCCCGGCGCCGTACGCGCCCAGGCCGACGGCGACGAACATGTAGCCGATCTGGCTCATCGTCGAGTAGGCGATGACGCGCTTGATGTCCGTCTGCACGAGCGCGATCAGGCCGGCAACCAGGATCGTGAGCGCCCCGAGCACGCCGGCGAGGTCCTGGACGGCGGGCGCGAGCTCGAAGAGAACGTGAGTGCGGGCGATCAGGTAGACGCCGGCTGTGACCATCGTCGCCGCGTGGATGAGCGCCGACACCGGGGTCGGGCCCTCCATCGCGTCGGGCAGCCAGAAGTACAGCGGCAGCTGGGCGCTCTTACCGGTGGCGCCGAGGAACAGCAGGGCCTTGAAGAAGGCATGGGTGACCATGTGGAAGATGGCCGCCACGTACGCGCCTGACCCGACGGCCAGGAACATGTATCCGAGCTGGCTCACCGTCGAGTACGCGAGCACCTTCTTGATGTCGTTCTGGGCGACGGCGATCGTCGCCGCGAGGATCGCCGTGATCGCGCCCGTCCAGGCGATGACATCGGGCGCCCAGTCGTAGGCCTGTGCCAGGAGCGGGCTGACCCGGGTCATGAGGTAGATGCCCGAAGTGACCATCGTCGCGGCGTGGATCAGTGCCGACACGGGGGTCGGGCCCTCCATTGCGTCGGGCAGCCAGAAGTACAGCGGGATTTGGGCGCTCTTGCCGGTGGCGCCGAGGAACAGCAGGGCGGCGATCGCCGTCG
>DASQGA010000034.1:0-3360 GCA_035632855.1 Gaiellaceae bacterium
GAGCGCCAGATCGCCGCGAAGGTCTCCTGGGCCGCCTCCTCGGCGCGCCCGTTGTCCCCGAGCTGGCGCCGGGCCATGGCGAGGACGGGGCGAGCGAAGCGCCGGTAGAGCTCTTCGAACGCGTCCTGGTCGCCGCGGCCGGTCCGCTCAATCAGGATCGAATCTGTCTGGATCGTCGACATGGTGATTACACCCATACCTGTGAGGGATACGGAACTCAAGCCGGCGCGGTTCTCACCGCGTCAGGTCCCCCGCAGACATGTCTTGGGGTCTGACCCCGGGACATGGCCTTCCTGGGGACAAATCTGTGGGAACATCGATGGCGCGCCGGCGCTAGTTGTCCGTCAGCCAGCCACCGTCGCCCGCGGGACATGGCAGGGGTCAGGCCCGGCCGGCTGAAACCCAGAACTCAAGCCGGCGCGGTTCTCAAGCGCGCTCTGTCCCAAGCGGACACGTCAGGGGTCTGACCCCGGACATGGTGACCCCGGACATGGCTTTCTGAGCTTGAGGACGATCGGTTCAGCGAAGGAGGCGCCCGCCGTCGACGACGAGAGACGTTCCGGTCACGAATGGCGCCCGCGTGAGGTAGAGGACAGCCTCCGCGATGTCCTCGGGGGCGCCGATCCGGCCCAGGAGCGTCTCGGCCGCACGGCGCTCCTCCTGCTCCGGCTCGACCGCGACAGGGCCGGGCGCGACGCCGCAGACGCGGATTTCGGGCGCGAATGCGCGGGCGAGGACGCGGGTCAGCATCGCCTGGGCGGCTTTCGCTGCGCAGTGAGGCGCGAACGAGGGCCACGGCTGATAAGCGGCGACGTCCTCGATCAGGACGATCAGCGCGAGCTCGGAGCGCCGGAGGTGCGGCGCCGCCGCCTGGGCGACGAAGAAGCTGCCTTTCGCGATCGAGTCCAGGGAAGCGTCCCAGTCCGCCTCGGTGACATCCTCGACCCGCCTCGGGGCGAAGCCGTCGGCCGCCGCATAGACGACGAGGTCGAGCCCCCCGAGCTCCGCAGCCGCGGTCTCGACGAGCGCGCGAGCGTTCTCGGGCCGCGACAGATCGCCGTGCCCGCGCCCGGCGGCCATGACACTGAAGTCCTCCCGCTCGAGCCGCGCCGCGACGGCGCTTCCGAGGCGCCCCGTGCCGCCGGTGAGGAGGGCGCAAGCGGCCACAGAGAGAAAGATAAGCTCTCGCGGACGAAAACGGAGACGAGAGAGGAGCCCGATGGCGACGCTGGCGTTCAACCACGAGGAGATCGCTGCCCGCGAGCTCAAGCAGGAGCTCTACGACATGGACGGCATCTCGCGAGCGTCGATCGAGGCGCACCACAAGCTCTACCAGGGCTACGTCAACAAGCGGAACGAGATCCTGGGCAAGCTCGGCGAGGTGGATGCGTCCACGGCGAACCAGGTCTACTCCGAGCTTCGCGCGCTCAAGGTCGATCTCACCTTCGCGATCGGTGGCGTCAAGAACCACGAGATCTACTTCGAGCATCTGGGCGGCGGGGGCGGCGACCCGGACGGCCTGATCCGCGACCTGATCGAGCGCGACTTCGGCGCTGTCGAAACCTGGCGCACCGACCTGAAGGCAACGGGAATGGGCGCTCGCGGCTGGGCGTGGACGGCCTACGACTGGGACGAGCAGCGGCTCTTCAACTACATCGGCGACGCCCAGAACACCTTCCCGGTCTGGAATGCGACCCCGCTCATCGCCCTCGACGTCTACGAGCACGCCTACTTCCTCGACTACCAGACGGACCGGGCTTCCTACATCGACGCGTTCCTCAACAACCTCGACTGGGGCGTCGTGAACGAGTGGGCCTCCAGGTACCAGATCCAGGCGTGACCCTGTCAACCATCTAGGCGCTTTGGCCAGCCCAGACTGGTGCTCGAACTAGCCCTCATCCCGCTCGGCTACGTGATCGGCAGCCTTCCCTTCGGGTACTGGCTTCCGCGCCTCGTCTCGGGCGTCGACATCCGGACCGTCGGGAGCGGCAACACGGGGGCGACGAACGTCTGGCGTGGGGTCGGCTTCAAGGTCGGCTTGGGAGTTGCCCTCCTCGACATCGGAAAGGGGCTGGCCGCCGCCCTCCTGGGACGCTGGCTCGGCGGAGACCTGATCGGCGTCCTGGCCGGCTGCGCCTCGATGGTCGGCCACTGGCGCCCGCTGTTCATGGGCCTCGGCCGCGGCGGGAAGATGGTGGCCACGACGGCGGGTGTCGGGCTAGGCCTCGCAACGTACGCAACCCTCGCGGCTGTGCCCGTGTGGATCGCGGTCTTCCTGGTGACGCGCTACGCATCCGTCGCGTCGCTCGTCAGCGCTGCTGCGCTTCCCCTTCTGGCTCTCCTCTTCGACGCCTCGACGCCGGTCGTGGCCTTCCTGGTCGGGGCGGGCATCGCCATCGCCCTGCTCCACCGGGGCAACATCGGCCGGCTCCTACACGGAACGGAGAATCGCTTCGATCTCCAGCTGGCCCGCCGTTTCAGTCGGCGACGCGAAGCCAGTCTCTGAGCTCAGTGTGGGCGGTCGACGGCTCGCCCGTCGCGAGCTCGCGACGGAGTTCCCCCACGCTGCCGTAGCGCTCCGCGAGAACGTCGTGGTTGTGGATCGTCTCGAAGTTGATCTGCCGGGCGAGCACGAAGTCCTCGTCCTCGAGGCCGCCGACCTCGTCGAGGGCGCTCTTGATCATGAGCCGGACCGAGTCCTCGACGAAGCGAGGAGCCAGGTGGGCGTGCTCAACGACGAAGAGCTCGTCCGGGCGCTTCAGGAGCTCGTAGATGGGCGAGCTCATCGACCGCTCGACGAGGCCGACCAACTCCTGCGCGTCGAGTCGTAGGCCCGTGCCCAGATACAAGAGGCCCTTGCCGCGCTGGTTGTGCGTCGCGAGCGGCACGAGCTCGAGGATTCGTTCGATCTCGAGGTCGCCGAAGCCCGCCTCGCCGAGCCGCTCGGCGGCCGTCTCCCTCACCATGCCCTGGGCGCAGGGGCAGGCGTTGATGCCCGTCGCCTCGACGCCGACCACACGGCGGGACGCCGTCGGCGTCGCGGCTGCGATGCCGATCAGGGTGACGAGCTCTTGTGTCTGCATGCCCGTGACGGGGGTGAGGCGTTCGATCGGATAGCGCGCGCGGATGGAGACCTCAGCCCGGCAAGCCCGCTGGCGTTCGACAATATGGCGGGCGATGTGCTCGGCGAGACGCTCGACGAGAAGCTTCTCGCCGATCACCATCTCGTCGACCGCCTCGCCGAAGAGCTCGGGGAAGCGGGACATGTGCACGCCCTTCTGGGCCGGATCGAGGTCGACGAAACAGTCGATCTCGGCCGAGACGAGCGCGTCCTGGCCCCCGTGCTGCATCCGCACGGCC
>DASQGA010000035.1:0-11726 GCA_035632855.1 Gaiellaceae bacterium
GCCAAGCACGACACGATCCTCGTCTACGTCAAGGACCGCGAGCGTTACTGGTTCGACGCCGAGACGGTCGAGCGCGAGCCGTACATGGCGCCGGGGCTCGTGACGCCGGAGAAGGCGGCCAGGGGGAAGCTGCCGACGGACGTGTGGTGGCACACGATCGTGTCGCCGACGGGACGTGAGAAGACGGGCTATCCGACCCAGAAGCCGGAGGGGGTCCTACGACGGATCGTCCAGGCTTCCTCACGTGCGGGCGACTGGTGCCTCGACCCTTTCGCCGGGAGCGGGACGCTCGGGGCGGTGGCACGGAAGCTTGGTCGCCGTTTCGTCTTGATGGATACGAACACCGAGGCGGTCGAAATCGCGCGCGCGCGGCTCGAAGCGACGAAAGCGGCCTAAATCTTAGGAATAGTGCGGAAGTTTCCGTCAGGTTTAGGGCTGGAGAACGCGGGTATGTGACCAGCGAAGCGAAGGGCGGAGCGTGACCAACGGACCCACACACGGCGTCGTAGCACTGACCATTCCGGCGAAGGCCGAGTACATCGTCCTCTGCCGGCTCGCGCTCAGCGGTCTCGCGCGCGTGCGCGCGCTGGAACCGGCGCTGATAGCCGATCTCAAGCTGGCCCTGACCGAGGCTTGCTCGAACTCTGTGCGTCATGCCTACAACGAGCAGCGCTCGGGCGAGGTGGAGGTGCGATACGAGCTCGACGACGACAGGCTTTCTGTCGAGGTGGTCGACGAGGGGATCGGGTTCGACCCCGAAACCGCCGCAGCCGACGCCGGCCACGCGCTCGACGAAGGGGGTCTCGGGATCGCCATCATCCGCGCGATCGTCGACGAGCTCGATATCAAGTCGAACGGCTCGGGCTCCTCGCTCCGCTTCACGAAGTACCTGGCCTAGATGGTTGATCGGCAATTTCCACACCCGCGGATGGCGACCCAGACACGGCGCCAGGCCGCACCCTCGTCCTTGTCAAGGCTTCTAGCCTTGCCTGCGGACGATGGCACACCCTGGCTTGGTCTGGCCCGTCCCCGCGGGCGCGCCAATCACCGACCAACCATCTAGCGTCGTAACACGAAAGAGACAGGGACGGCGCGCGCTATCCTGCGCCGCCGTGCAGCCTCAACAGGTCAACGTCGGACACAAGTCGCTTGCCGACTACGCGCACATCGCCGGGAGAGGGCTCATGGAGGAGCTCCATGGGCTGGCGGAGCCGCTCGCCGGGAAGCGCGTTCTCCATCTGTCTGCGACCGCGTTCGGCGGCGGCGTCGCGGAGATCCTCTACACGCTCGTTCCGCTCATGCGAGACGCGGGGCTCGAGACCGAGTGGGAGGTGATCTTCGGGCAGGACGAGTTCTTCGACGTCACCAAGGCGATCCACAACGCGATCCAGGGCGGATCGGAGACGCTCGACGAGGAGCAGCGGCGCATCTTCCGGGAGTACAACCGGCTGAACGCCGAAGCTCTCCACGGCGGCTACGACTATGTCATCGTCCACGATCCCCAGCCTGCCGCTATCCCGGAGTTCAAGCGCGAGCTCGGGAACCACTGGATCTGGCGGTGCCACATCGACGTCTCGGAGCCGAACCCGGACGTGCTCGCATTCCTGGCTCCATCGATCGCGCGCTACGACGCGACGGTCTTTCACCGCAGGCAGTACGTGCCCGACATCGGGCTCCCGCCGGCTTACATCTGGCCGCCGGCCATCGATCCGCTCGCGCCGAAGAACATGGCGCTCTCGGCCGAGGATGCCGCCTACATCGTCGACCAGTTCGGGATCGACGTGAGCCGGCCACTCGTCACGCAGGTGTCCCGGTTCGACCCGTGGAAGGACCCGCTCGGAGTCATCGAGGCCTGGCGGCTCCTCCGCGAGCACCACCCGGACGTGCAGCTCGCGCTCGTCGGCTCCATGGCTCATGACGATCCAGAGGGCTGGGAGTACTACAGCCAGACCGTGGCCGCGGCGGACGGCCCTCCGGCCATCTACATCCTCTCGAACCTGAACAACGTCGGCTCCGTCGAGGTGAACGCGTTCCAGGTGCACTCGGCCGCGCTGATCCAGAAGTCGGTCCGCGAGGGGTTCGGTCTGACCGTGACGGAGGGGCTCTGGAAGGGGCGTCCGATCGTGGCCGGCCGGGTCGGCGGTATCGTCGACCAGATCGAGGACGGCGAGACAGGCTTCCTCGTCGACGACGTCCCAGGTTGCGCCTTGGCCCTCCAGAAGATCCTCGACGACCCCGCCCGGGCCCGTGCTATGGCGCTCAAGGGGAAGGAGTACGTCCGCACGAAGTTCCTGACGCCGCGGCTTCTCCGAAACTGGCTTGCGCTTTTCAACCGGCTGGCCGGCAACGAGACGGGCGATGTCGAGCTCGTCGTCGCCGGCCGCGCCGGCTAGCCCGCTTTTCCACCTGACGTACGGCGAGCCGAGTGGTTCAACCATCTAGGGTTCTCGTCGTGCCTGCGCGCCGTGAGCTGATCGTCGTCTCGAACCGTGGGCCGGTTACCTTCTCGCGCGACCCGGGCGGGGATCGGGTGGTGAACCGGGGAGGCGGCGGGCTCGTGACGGCGCTCCGCAGCCTCGTCAGCCTTCACGATGTCACCTGGATCGCCAGCGCGATGAGCGTCGAGGACGCTCTCGTAGCGGACGAAGCGGGTGGCGAGGCGCGCGAGGAGACGGCGGCGCGGGACGGGGCTCCGTATCGCCTGCGCCTGATTGCCCATGATCCGGCCGCGTACGACTGGTACTACAACGTCGTCTCGAACCCGGTCCTCTGGTTCGCCCAGCACTATCTCTGGGGCCTGGCGGAGGCGCCTGACATCGATCATGGCCTCCACCATGCGTGGAGCCAGGGCTACTTGACCGTCAACAGAGCCTTCGCCGACGCGGTCCTGGACGAGCTCGAGCGCCGGCCAGGGGCGTCGGTTTTCTTCCACGACTACCACCTGTACCTGGCCCCGTCATTCGTCCGCGAGGCGCGCCCCGACGCGACGCTTGCACATTTCGTTCACATCCCGTGGCCGCAGCCCGATTACTGGCGTGTCCTGCCTGACTCGATCCGCCGGGCCCTCCACGAGGGAGTGATGGCGAACGACGTCGTCAGCTTCCACACGCCTCGATGGCGCCGCAACTTCCTTCGCTGCTGCGAGGAGATACTCGGGGCTGAGGTGGACCTCGACCGCGGCGAGGCGCGCGTGCGTGACCGGATCACCCGTGTGCGCTACGCGCCCATTTCGGTCGACGTTCACGAGTTCGAGGAGCTGGCAGGGAGCGAGGACGTGCTCGCCGCCGAGGCGGAGATCATCGCCGAGCGTCCGGAATTCCTGATCGTGCGCGTCGACCGGACCGATCCGTCGAAGAACGTCGTCCGGGGGTTCCGCGCCTTCGCCCTGTACCTGGAGGCCCATCCCGAGATGCACGGACGCGTCGGCATGCTGGCCCTCCTCGATCCGTCCCGTCAGGACATCCCGGAGTATGCGGAGTATCTCGGCGCGATCCAGCGTGCAGCCAGGGCGGTGAACGATCGCTTCCAGCGGCCGGGGTGGAAGCCGCTCGAGCTCCAGATCCAGGACAACTTCCCCCAGGCGGTCGCTGCGTACAAGCAGTTCGACGTTCTGCTCGTAAACGCGATCTTCGACGGGATGAACCTCGTCGCGAAGGAAGCGCCACTCGTCAACGTGAGAGACGGGGTCGTGATCCTCTCGGAGAACGCCGGCGCCCACGACGAGCTGGCCGACTGGGCTGTCTCGATCAACCCGTTCGACGTGGCCGGCCAGGCCGAGGCGATCCACACGGCGATCACGATGCCGCAGACCGAGCGGGTCGCGCGGATCGAGGCGATTCGAGACTGGGTCGGCGGCCACGACATCAGCTGGTGGACCGAGATGCAGCTCGCCGACCTCGACGAAGTCTTGCCAACGGCGCGAGTCCATTGACCCAGGCGTCTCGCCCTGACGGCGCGAAGCTGAGCCACGTTGACGCGGAGGGGGCGGTCACCATGGTCGACGTGGGAGAGAAGCCATTCGAGCAACGCCGAGCGACGGCTCGCGGCTTCATCCGGATGCAGGCGGACACGGCGGCGGTGCTCCGGTCGCTTCCGAAGGGCGATGCTTTGGCCACCGCGCAGATTGCCGGCATCATGGCTGCGAAGCGGACCGCGGAGCTGATCCCGCTCTGTCACCCGCTTCCACTCACGCACATCGACGTTCGCCTGGTCGTCGAGGGCGAAGGCGTGTCGATCGAGGCCACGGTTGGGACGACGGCTCAGACGGGCGTCGAGATGGAGGCGCTCACTGCGGTCTCCGTTGCCGCTCTCACCGTGTACGACATGGCGAAGGCGATCGACAAGGACATGGTCGTCGAGGAGGTCCGTCTGCTCGAGAAGGTCAAGGGCCCGGCGTGAGAGCGGCGGTGCTCACCGTTTCCGACGGCGTTTCTGCCGGCGAGCGCGAGGATCTGAGCGGGGGCGAGCTCGAGTCGCTCCTCCGAGCCGAGGGGCACGATGTGGTACGCCGTGTCGTTCCGGACGAGCTGGAAGCAATCGCGACCGCGCTTCGCGAGCTCTCCGGGGACGCGTCACTCGTCCTCACGACCGGCGGCACCGGGGTCGCACCGAGGGACGTGACTCCAGAAGCGACGACGAGCGTGCTCGAGCGGCCTGCGCCCGGCATCGCCGAGGCCGTTCGCGCAGATGCCATTCGTCGCACTCCGCACGGCCTCCTCTCGCGTGGCACGGCCGGCACCGTGGGGCGGACCCTGATCGTGAACCTCCCCGGCTCCCCGGGTGGGTGCCGCGACGGGTTCGCTGTCCTGCGCCCGGCGCTCGGCCACGCCCTGGCTCTGTTGGCAGGCGAGGCAACTACGCACAACCAGACGTGACCACGTGATCGTCGCCCGCGATCTCGAACGCCGTTTCGGCTCCAAGCGGATCCTGCGCGGTCTCGACCTCGACGTCGGAGACGGGGACTTCCTCGTCGTCACGGGGCCGAACGGCTCGGGGAAATCGACGCTCCTCGGCCTGTGCGCGGGGCTCCTCGCCCCCACGGGCGGAACGATCGACGTCGCCGTCGACCGGGGCGAGATCGGGTATCTGGCCCACGAGCCGCTCGTCTACAGGGAGCTGACTGCACTCGAGAATCTCGATCTCTACGGCCGCCTCTACCGTGTGCCGGAGCGGCGGGAGCGGATCGGCATGCTCCTCGAGCGGTTCCTGCTCTGGGAGGTGCGGCACGAGCGCGTCTCGGCCTTCTCGCGCGGCATGGTGCAGCGGCTCGCGCTCTGCCGGGCCCTCCTCCACGAGCCGCGCCTCTTGCTTCTCGACGAGCCGTTCACCGGCCTCGATCCAGCCGGAGCGACGCTTCTCGACGCGGAGCTCGACGCACTTCGTGGCGCACGGACGATCGTGGCCTCGACGCACGAGCCGGAGCGCCTCGGGGAGCTTGCAACGGCTCGCCTCGACCTGGCGAGGGCGGCGTGAACTACTTCGGCGACGTCGCCGCGCTCGCCCGCAAGGATCTGCTCCTCGAGTTGCGCTCGCGGGACACCCTGCCGGCCATGCTCCTCTTCGTGGTCTCGACGCTCGTCGTTTTCCACTTCGCGCTTCCGTCCGACTCGTCGGACCTCGCTGCCGGCGGCTTGCTCTGGGTTGCGATCGTCTTCACGGCGCTCCTGGGTCTGACCCGCGCGTTCGCGGCCGAGCGGGAACAGCGGCTCCTCGACGGCCTCACCCTCGCTCCGTGCGACCGGAGCGCGATCTGGCTCGCGAAGGTGGCGAGCGTGACCGCGTTCCTGCTCGTGGCGGAAGCGGTGGCGCTCCCTGCCTTCGCGCTCTTCTTCGCGCCCGTGGATGCGACTCTGGTCGCGGCCGTGCTCCTCGCTGACATCGGGATCGCCGCGGTCGGAACGCTCCTGGCGGCCATGGCCGCTGCGAGCCGGGCGCGCGAGCTCTTGCTCCCGCTGCTCTTCCTTCCGCTCGCGATTCCCGTGATCGTGGGCGGCGTCGGGGCGACTGTCGCGGAGGACGCAGCGCGCTACCTCGGCTTCCTCGCCCTGTACGACCTGCTTTTTGCGATCCTGTCCTGGGCCAGCTTTGAGTATGTGGTTACGGAATAACCGCGGCGTCGCGCTTGCTTCGACGGCCGCCCTCCTCCTGCTCGCCGGGATCTCGCTCGCGTTCTACTGGGTTCCCGACGACGCCGACCAGGGCTTCAGCCAGCGGATCTTCTACATCCATGTCCCCGTCGCCCTGACGGCGTACGCGTGCTTCGGTTGGGGGGCCTGGAAGGCGCTGCGACTCCTCTGGACACGCGAGGCACGCTACGACCTCGAGAGCTACACGGCCGTGCACATGGGCGTCATCTTCGGGATCCTCACGCTCGTGACCGGCTCGATCTGGGCCCGCATCTCCTGGGGCGTCTGGTGGAGCTGGGGCGAGCGACAGCTCGTCCTCTTCCTCGTCCTCTTCCTCTTCTACTCCGCCTACTTCATGCTCCGCTACTCGACGGAGCCCGGGCCGCGAAGGGAGCGCATGTCGGCCGTCTACGCGCTCTTCGGCGTCGTGCTGATACCGGTCAGCTTCCTGGCCATCCGGCTCGCAGAGGGCTTCATCCACCCGACCGTGTTCACCCGTGAGGGACCGCAGATGGCCGGCTCGATGTTCTTCGTGTTCTGCGTCTGCCTCGCGGGCACGCTCGCGCTGGCCGGAGCTCTCTATGCGAACGAGCTCTTAGGCAAGCGCGTGGACGCGAGCCTCCGAGACCTCGAGGAGGCCCTCGCGTGACCACAGCCGAGAAGTACGTGACGGCCGCCTATCTCGTCGTTCTCGCGGTCGTCCTTCTGTATGTGGTCATCTACGCTTTCAAGCTGGCGCGTCTGGAGCGAGAGGTCTCCCGGCTCGCCCGGTTGGCCGCGGAGCGTCGCGCTTCCGGCGACAAGCCCACGGTCGAGCCGGCTGAGCCCGTCCGAACAGCGACCTAATGGGGGAAGCGGCAGTCCTCCTCCTCTGGCCCGCGCTTCTCGGCTACGGCGAGGCTGCGATCGCGTATGCGGGCGACACGATTCGCCCCGGCCGGCTCGGACGGTACGCGATCTGGGGGGTGAGGCTTGGCTGGCTTGCACAGACCGGTCTGCTGGGCGTCCAGGCGGCTCGGGCCGAGGGATGGCCCTGGGGCACCTGGGCCGGCTCCCTGAACCTCTTCGTCTGGATGTGCGTCGGCGCCTACCTATTCTGGGGCTGCCGCCCGAGCTTCCGGTTGCTCGGCTCCGTCGTGATGCCGCTTGCTCTGGGGCTCTTCGTGCTCGCCTGGGCGGCGGGCGGAGCCGGTGTCCCTCGCCGTAGCGGCTTCGGCGACGCCTTCCTGGCGCTCCACGTCGGGCTCGTCCTGGCAGCATTCGCCGGCTTCACTGTGGCCGCCGGCCTGGCCGCCCTCTACCTCAGGCAGGAGCGGCGGCTGAAGCGGCACGAGCCCAGCGTCCTCCGTCAGCGTGCACCTTCTCTGGCCGGGCTCGACCGGCTGACCGGACGGACGATCGCCGTGGCCCTGCCGGCGCTGACGGTCGGTCTGGCGATCGGGGTCGCGCGGGTTGCATCGGAGGGCGCCGCCTTCGACCCGACCATGGCGGTCGCGCTCGGGACGTGGGCGCTCTACGCGGCCTTCGTCTTCCTTAGGTACGGGTTCGGCTGGCGCGGCCGGCGGACGGCCCAGCTCGCGCTCGCCGGTTTCGCCCTCGTCCTCGTCTTACGGCTCGTGATCACTCCGATCGGACATTTCTGACATGCACGTCGTGCTCGTCGGAACGTCACACCGCCACGCTCCCGTGGAGCTCCGGGAGCTCGTTGCGTTCGGGACCGGCCGGGCCCGGGAGATCGCCGCTGCGCTCGCCGGCGGGGACGGCGAAGCAGTGGCGCTCTCCACCTGCAACCGGACCGAGCTCTATCTGGCGTGCGAGGACCCGGCGGAAGCGCTCGAGCGCGGTACCGGCGCACTCGTGGCTCTCGCCGGGCTCCCGGCCGGCGAGCTCGAGGTATCGCTGTACACGTTGCTGGACGAAGTTGCCGTTCTGCATCTCTTCCGTGTCGCGGCCGGGCTCGACTCGATGGTCAGAGGAGAGGGCCAGATCCTCGGTCAGATTCGCTCCGCGTACGAGGCAGCCCAGCAAGCGGACGCGGCCGGCCCGGCACTCCACCGGCTCTTCCGCCAGGCTCTGCGGGCAGGCAAGCGCGTTCGCACGGAGACCGGGATCGCAGAGAATCCCGCATCTGTCTCGACAGCGGCGGCCGAGTTGGTCGAGCGGGTCTTCGAGGACATTCGCGGGACCACCGTCCTTCTGCTGGGCGCCGGCAAGATCGGCGAGCTGGCGGCGCTCGAGCTGATTGCCCGGGGAGCGAGCGGGATCGTGGTTGCGAACCGGTCCTTCGAGCGCGCCACGCGACTCGCGGAGCGATTCGGAGCCCGGGCGACCCCGCTCGAGGCCCTCGACGACGAGCTGGCCCTGGCCGACGTGGTCGTGGCCTCGACGAGCTCGGCCGGCTATCTGGTGACCGCCGAGCAGGTCGAGCGGGCGCTGGCCGGCCGACGCGAGCGGCCCGTCTTCTTCGTTGACATCGCGGTTCCGCGCGACCTCGATCCCGCCATCAACGATCTTCCCGGCTGCTATCTCTACGACATCGACGACCTCCAGCAGGTTGTGGCCGAGAGCGCCGAGGGCCACACGGAGGAGACCCAGCGGGCCGAGACGATCGTGGCCGAGGAAGCCGAGCAGTTCCGGGCCTGGCAACGCTCGCGGGACGTCGTTCCCGCGATCACCTCGCTCCGCGAGCTCGCAGAGACGATCCGGGCCCAGGAGCTCGCCCGGGCCGAGCCCCGCCTCGGTGCCCTTTCGCCGCGCGAGCGGCGGGCGGTCGAGTCGCTGACGGCGCAGATCGTGAACAAGCTTCTGCACCTGCCGACAGTGCGACTGAAGGAGGCAGCGGCCGCGCCGACCGGTGCAGTCGACGGCGTCCACTATGCTGAGGCCGTGCGCCATCTCTTCGGTCTTGTTGAGGAGGATCGCTGAAAATCGAGACGCGATTCCTCGTTGGCCGCCCGCTTCCGGTGCAGGCCCCGTACACGTTCCTCCGAGCCCGACCGCCCGGTTCGCGCGGGTGCGGCGAGACAAGAGCGCGGTCGCGGGCGCGCTGCCGTGCTGGTTCGGCTCGGCTCCCGCGGCAGTAGGCTCGCGCTCACGCAGGCGGAGCTAGCCGCCGACTGTCTGCGCGCCGCGAATCCCGACCTCGACGTCGCGCTCGTCCCCATGACCACGGCGGGGGACCGCGACCGCTCGAAGCCGTTCGGCCAGATCGGCGAGCGCGGCGTCTTCGTGAAGGAGATCGAGGAGGCGCTCCTCGCAGGGCGCATCGACGTCGCCGTCCACTCGGCGAAGGACATGACGTCCACGGACGAGACCGGGCTCGTCGTCGGGGCCTACCTGCCGCGGGAGGACCCGCGCGACGCGCTCTGTGGCGCCGCTGTCCTTGCGCCAGGGATGCGGATCGGGACTGCATCGGTTCGCAGGCGCGCCCAGCTCCTCGCGGCGGAGCCCGGCCTTCAGATCGAGCCGCTCCGAGGGAACGTTGAGACACGCCTGCGCAAGCGCGGCGAGCGAGGCCTCGATGCGATCGTGCTCGCGGCAGCCGGGCTCGACCGGCTGGGGCTCTCCGCGGAGATCGGCCTGCGCTTCGATCCGGTCGACATGGTGCCGGAGGCGGGCCAGGGCGCCATCGCTCTCCAGGTGCGGGTGGGGGAAGAGGAGCGGGTGGTGTCGGCAGACCATCCCGAGACCCGGCGGCGCGTGTCGGCCGAGCGCGCGTGCGTGGGGCGGATCGGTGGAGGATGCCTGGCACCCGTGGCGGCGTACCACGACGGAACGAGCCTGACGGCGCTGATCGCGGCGGAGGACGGGAGCTGGATCGAGCGGCGTAGCGGTGAAGATCCGATCGCGCTGGCCGACGCCCTCTTGGCCGCCGTTCCGTCGTGACCGAGCCCGCCCGCGTCGTGCTCACCCGTGCTCGGGGCGGCAACGGCGAGCTGGCGGAGCGCCTGCGGGCTTCGGGCCTCGTCGCCGTTGAGTGCCCCTTGATCCGGATCGAGCCCCTCGAAGGCCCGCCCATCTCCGCCGCCGGCTACGACTGGCTCGTCCTGACGAGCCGCGTGGCCGCTGAGCTCGTCTTCGCACGGCTCGAGGGCTCGCTTCCGCCCGTTGCCGTCATCGGGCCGGGCACGGCGGAGACCGTCCGCGAGCACGGCGTCGAGCCTGCTCTCATTGCCCGCCGTTCGACCCAGGAGGGACTCCTCGAGGAGCTGCCCACACCCGCCGGAAGGGTGCTCTTCGCCGGCGCCGAGGATGCGCGGCCGCTTCTCGCCACGGAGTTGGGTGCGGACGTGCTTCCGCTCTACAGAACGGTGGCGGAGGAAGTTCCTGACTTTCCGCACGGAGACCTCGTCGTGGTCGCCTCCGCCTCCGCGGCGCGCGCCCTGGCGGCCCTCGGCGTTCCTGCTCCCTGCGTGACGATTGGCCCCGTTACCTCTGCGGAGGCTCGGGCAGGCGGGCTCGACGTCGTCGGGGAGGCGCAGACCCACGACCTGGACGGCCTGACGGCAGCCGTTAAGCTCGCCGCATCGCGTATCGCTTCGTCACGTTCCTGACCGACTTCGGGCTCGAAGACGACTTCGCGGGCACCTGCCACGGCGTCATCAAGCGAATCGCGCCCGATGTCGAGGTCATCGACATCACCCACGGCATCGCCCCGCAAGGGGTCCTCCAGGGCGCACTTGTCCTCGCCAACACGCTCCCGTACATGCCGGTCGGAGTCCACCTCGCGGTCGTCGATCCTGGCGTCGGGACCGCGCGTAGACCCGTGGCGCTCGAGGGTGGAGACGGGCGGCTCTACGTCGGGCCCGACAACGGCCTCCTGCTCGTCGCCGCCGAGAAGCTCGGCGGCGTCCAGGATGCGGTCGAGATCCGGGAGCGGAAATACACGCTCGAGCCGGTGTCGGCCACCTTCCACGGGCGAGACCTCTTCGCCCCTGCGGCCGCCCACCTCGCCACCGGCGTTGCGCTCGGCGACCTGGGGCCTGCGATCGCGGTGGACGAGCTGGTGCAAATCGACATCCCCCGCGCCGAAGTCGGCTCGACTCGCCTCCGCGCCACGGTCCTCTACGTCGACCGCTTCGGAAACGTCCAGCTGAACGCCACCAGCGACGACCTGAAGACGGCCGGTATCGAGCCGGGCACGCGCGTCGAGATCGAGAGCGGCTTCGAGGCCTATTTCGCTGTCGCGGCCCGGACCTTCGCGGACGTCAGGGCGGGCGAGATCGTCCTGTACGAGGACTCGTACAAAAACGTCGCGCTCGCCTTGAACGGTGGCAACGCCGCCGAGATGCTGCTCGCTCAGCCGGGGCGCGAGCTGCGGGTCCGCCGCACGGACTCGTGAGCGAGGGTCTCGAGCGGCTCGGCAGACGCTTCGCACGTTTTGCGACAACCTCCGTGGTCGCGCGACCGGCTCTCTGGCGCCTCCTGCGCCGGCCGGTTCGCTCGCAGTTCGAGCACCTCGCTCCGGTCTGGGACAAGCGGCGGGGGCCGGAGACGCTCATTCCGCTCGGCGCAGCCCTCGATCGGCTGGGCGCGGCGCCCGAGCGGGTACTGGACCTCGGAACGGGAACCGGCGCCGCGGCCAGGGTCGTCGCCCGCCGC
>DASQGA010000036.1:0-1924 GCA_035632855.1 Gaiellaceae bacterium
TGGCCTCGCCGGCGGCTGCCCTCCAAGCCGCCGGGCACGAGGTTCGCTGCCTCGACCTGTCGGTGCAGGCGTGGGCTCCCGCGCTGGTTGAGTGGGCGCAGACGGTTGGCTTCTCGGTGCCGATGCACACAGCGATGCGCCTGGCGATGCGCGCCGCGCGCGCCGTGCGCGAGGCGGATCCGGCGCTGCCGATCTGCTTCTACGGCCTCTACGCGCCGGTCTCGCGCGACCTCACCGTCGGGCGCCTTGCCGACCGCGTGATCGCCGGCGAGTACGAGCCGGCGCTCGTGCGCTGGGTCGACGGCCTCGAGAGCGGCTCGCCCAGCACGCTCGAGCCGCTGGTCCAGCTCGGGCGCGGCGCCTTCGTGCTGCCGGCGCGCGGCCTCTTGCCCCCGCTCGAGCGCTACGCCCACCTGGCGATCGACGGCGAGGAGCGACTGGTGGGCTATGTCGAGGCGAGCCACGGCTGCGTCCATCGCTGCCGCCACTGCCCCGTGCCCGCCGTCTACGACGGCAGGATCCGCATCGTCGGGCAGGACGTCCTGCTCGCCGACATCGCCCGCCTCGTCGCCATCGGCGCCCGGCACATCACCTTCGGCGACCCCGACTTCCTCAACGGGGTGCGCCACTCGCTCCGCATCGTCCGGGCCATGCACGAGCGCTTCCCGGATCTCACCTTCGACTGCACCACCAAGGTGGAGCACATCCTGGAGCACGAGCGCGTCTGGGAGGAGCTGGCCGGCGCGGGCTGCCTGTTCGTCGTCTCGGCCCTCGAGGGGGTCAACGACGAGATCCTGGAGCGTCTCGACAAGGGCCACACGACCGAGCAGGCGTCACGCGCGATCGCGCTCCTTCGCGCGCACGGGATCGAGATCCGCCCGTCGTTTCTGCCCTTCACCCCGTGGACGACGCTCGAGGACGTGCTCGACATCCTCGACTTCGTCGCCGAGCACGACTTGATCGGCAACGTCGACCCGGTGCAGTACACGATCCGCCTCCTCCTGCCGGAGGGGTCGCTGCTTCTCGACCAGCCCGAGCTCGAGGCCCACCTCGGCCCCTACGATCCCGAGCTCCTCACCTACACCTGGACCGCGGCCGACCGGAAGACCGACCGGCTTCAGGCGCGCCTCGCCGCCCTGGTGGGGCAGAGCGTCGCGGCCGGCGAGCCGATCGCGACGATCTTCTCGAGGGTCAGGGCCGCCGCCTACGAGGCCGCCGGGCGAGCGGACGGGCCGGCGCGAAGGCCGGAGCCCGTCCTGTGCGGCTCCGTCGAGGCGAGGCCGCGGCTCACCGAGCCGTAGTTCTGCTGAGCGGAGCCCACCGAGGGCCAGTTTGGCCCTCTCGAGATCGCCCGCGCTACTGGCGCCGTCTGAGCGGGTGCTCGGGCGGCACCTCGACGAAGACCAGGGCGAGGCCGTCGGGATCGCGCGCGACCATCTCGAAGAGGCCCCACGGCTTCACCTCGGGCTCCTCCTCGATCGGTACGCCCCTCTCCGCCAGCCGTTCCCGGACGGCGTGGAGGTCGCGCACCTGAAGGAAGAGGCGAACAGCGTCGGAGGGCGGCTCGGGCGAGGTGCTCGAGACCTCGAGGAGGCCGCCGCCGAGAAAGAAGACGACGCCGCGGGTTTTTCCCTCGCCCCACTCGCGGTAGACGGCGAGGCCAAGCGTGTCCTCGTAGAAGCGGAGCGAGCGCTCTAGGTCCCGGGGACGAAGGAGGACGCGGCTCGAGAGGATCTCCATCCTGCGAGCTTAGTCCCCGCGCGCTCACACACAGCTCGTTGGGGACCCACTGGGCGGCTTTCCGAGGGACGGAGAACCTGCGACCTAAACTGGGCGCGAACCGGCCTCACGCCGAGGAGGTCCATGCCTGTCACACCTTCGGACCCGACGCCTGCAGAACTCCTCGCCCTCCAGGCGCTGCTCG
>DASQGA010000037.1:0-8291 GCA_035632855.1 Gaiellaceae bacterium
GCTATCGCTTCCGCAAGGGGGATCAGGAGATGGACGGCCGCCGGGCGCTCATCTACGCGCGCGTCCGCAAGAACGAGCTGAATCCGGGCGAGAGCGACTTCAGCCGCCCCGAACGCCAGCAGCAGGTCGTCCAGGCGATCTCCGACAAGACGGTGGGCTTCTGGGGGTACCTGCACATGCCACTCGTCGGGGACGATCTGGTGCAGCCGCTCGCGACCGACCTCTCGGCCTGGCAGATCGTTCAGCTCGGCTGGGTGAAGTTCCGCGCGCCCTCGAGCCAGACCCTGAAGTGCCACCTCGGCGGAACGCCGTCGAACGTCGGCGGCGCGTCCGTGATCGTGGGGAGCGAGGACAACGCCGGCGTGGTCTCGATGGTGACCGGCGACAGCGCCCCACAGCCGCCCCCACCGGGCAACCCGTTCAACCCGGGCTGCCGCCCCGACGGTTAGGCCCTACGCTTCCGCGGCCTTCTTCTCGGGCTTGTCGGGCTTCTTCTTCTCGTCCGGCTTGCCGTCGGAGGACGAGCTCTCCGAGGACGAGCTGTCCCCGTCCTTGCCCGGGTCGTCGCGCTTCCGCCCCCCGCGCCCGTAATCCGTCGAATAGAAGCCTGACCCCTTGAAGTGGATCGCGATCGGATAGAGCACCTTGACCAGGGGTGCTTCGGCGCAGATCTGACACTCTTCCGGCGGCGGATCGCTCATCCGCTGGAAGAGCTCGAAGGTGTGGCCGTTGGGGCAGCGGTACTCGTAAGTCGGCATAGACAGGAAGGGAAAAGGGCCGGGTTTGCGGGAAAAGATGCTACCAGGCGGTCCTGCCGTCACCGGCACTCCCGGCCCGAAAGTGCCAGCGCCTGCGACGCGTCGTGGCCGCCTCGCCGCACGGATCTCGCTCGACGCACATCACGCCGCCGTCGCAGCTCTCACCGGGGCGCTCGGGGGTTTCCTGGTCGCTCGGATCCACGCCTGGCCCCCGAACGAGGACGAGGCGCTCGCGTTCTTCGTCTCGGGACGACCGCCGGGCGATGTGCTCCAGACGGTCGTCCAGGAACGCGGTGGGGCACCGCTTCATTTCCTGCTCGCCCACCTTGCAGGCCTCGTCTCCCCCGGGCTCACGAGCCTGCGTCTCGTTTCGGTCGCGTGCGCGGTCGCTTCTGTCCCAGTCATCGCCGCCCTGGTCGGTCGCCTCGCGGGTAGGCGGGTCGCGCTCGTCGCGACGATCCTCGTGGCGACGAGCTGGATGCTCCTCTTCCACGGCGTCTTCGGGCGCATGTACGCGCTCTTCCTGCTGACGTCGACCCTCTCGTTCCTCGCGCTCCTGGAGGCCCTCGAGCGAGGAGGTCGCGTGCGCTGGATCGCGTGGGTGACGGCGACCCTGGCGACCATCGCCTCGCACCCCTTCGGCGCCTTCGTCCTGGCGACGCAGGCCGGCTTCGTGCTCATCCGGTGGCGCCGAGAGCGGGTTTCGCCGCTCGCCGCCGGCGTTTCGCTTCTCGCCGTCGCCGTCCTGGCGACACCGCTCTGGCTCGGCTATGCACGGCTTTCCGAGCGCTACCGGTCGGCGCCAGACGAGGATCGCAGCGGGCTTGGTCCCGGGGAGCTGGCGAGGTACGTCCGCCGCGTCCTCGGCGACTTCTCGGTCGGCTGGACACCAGGGTTCCTGCTCGTCCTGGCCGCGGCGGGTCTCGGTCTCGCCGTCCTCGCCCGGACGCGACCTCGCGCCGCTGTGCTCGCGGCGATCGTGGTGCCTCTGGCCGCGCTCGACCTCGTCATCGGACGCGTTTTCGGCACCACCCAGGCTGGGACACGACACCTCATCTTTGCGCTCCCCTTTTTCGCGTTGCTCGTGGCGGCGGGGCTCGTGCGGGCAGCGCCGCCGAGGGCTTTCGCACTGGTCCTAGCGGCGCTCGTCTCCGCTCAGCTCGCCTGGGCCTGGGCAGTCACGCCGGCCCTCTTCGCCGGGGAGGACCCGGTTCGGGCCGCTGCCCGCTCCGATGCTGCCGACTGGCTGGCAGCCCGCGCGCGCTCCGGCGACCTCCTCTTTGCGTTCGACCCGCTCTACCTCGGCGCCTGGGAGCGCGGAGCTCCCTACGCGGATGCAACTCTGGTTCCCCGCATCGACCCCGGCCTCATGAGCTCGACGCTCGAGGACCAACGCAAGGAGTTCGGTCGCGGCGTCTGGGTTCTCGACGCGAGCAGCCCCGACGACCTGCCGGAAAGGCTCTCGATCGCTGAGCGCTCACCCGGTCCTGAGTTCGCAGCCCGCGCCTTCGGGCCGTTTCTGGTCGTCCGCACGATCGCGCCGGTACAGAGCCCGGAGGAGTTCCTCGACTACACGGTCCGCGTCGAGCGCCTCGGTGAAGAGCTGGGCATCGCCAGCGCGCACGACACTCGCCTCGCGGCCGAGGCTGCGCTCGCCCGGCTCAGCGGGAGGTGAGCGCTCCGCGGAGGCCCGCGATGTTCGAGCGAAGGTAGTACTCGACCTCGGTCCCGCCCGGGGGGCGGGCAGTCGTCAGGATGGCCTCGAGCACGCGAGCCGCCTCGCTTAACACGTCCCGTGAGTCGGCAAACGGGCCGGCGACCCGGACGACGAGCCATCCTCCCGCGTAGACCCTCGTTTCTGCACCGGTTCCAAGCGCCTCCGAAACCCGCTCCATGTCGATGTGGTGGTCGCTCGGTACCGCCACGAAGAGCGCACCTGGCTCTCGCGGGACCCGGTCGATCGCACGACGCAGAACCGACGCCTCGACGGGTGGAAGGGTCGTCGCCCGCGCCGTCTCGGGGAGGGCGGCGAGGAAGAGGGGCGAGTAGGGAAAGAGGACGTCGCCCTCCCGCACCCTGCGGCGGACGAACTCTGCGGGCGCGCGGACCGGGTCGCCGCCGAGGGCCACCTCCACTGGTCCCCCGCCGAGGATGACGTCGGGACGGTCGCGCGGGTCCGAGACCCCGCCCGCGGGCGCCACGACCGCCAGGGCGGCGACCGCGGCGAGAGCCGCCGCCGAGACCAGGACGCCGCGATTCCCCAGCCAGGCGACGGCGACGCCGACCAGTGCCGCCCAGATCGGCAAGAGGAAAACGAGATGCCTCGGAGAGAGAGACGGGTCTGCTTCGGTCGTCGCGATCGCGAGGAGGATCGGCGGCGTCACGAACGCGATCGCCGTGAGGAGGCCCAGGGACGGCTCCCTCCGGGCCACGAGGACAAGACCGGCGGCTGCGAGAAGGACGAAGACGAGGACGAGCGGGCCGTGGCCGCCCCCGAACGATCCGAGCGCTCGCGTGAGCTGCGACCATGCGCGCCCCGGTGACGCGAGCCGTTCACCGTCGCCGACGCCGACCGAGTAGCGCTCGGCCAGGCGCAGATTCGCGACCACGAAGGGGAGGCCGAGGAGCGCGACCGCGATGACCGGCGCAGCGCGTCGGAAGCCACGGCCGCGCCAGAGAACGGTCGCGACGAGGCCCTCGGCGGCCAGGAGGATGGCTCCGTAGGGATGCACGGCCGGCAGGAAGGCGGCGGCCGCTGCGGCTGCCAGCGCCGACCCGACCGTTCGCCGTCTCAGTGCGACCATGAACAGGTCGAGAGCGAGCGCCGCCACCGCGGCAAAGAGGGCGTACATCCGCCCGAAGCTCCCGTAGACACCGAGGACCGTCGAGGTGGCGACGACGATCGCCGCCGCCCCGCCGCCAACCGGCCCGGCAAGCCGGCGGGCGAGGTCGAACGTGAGGGCGACCGTGGCGAGGGCGAAGACCACCGACAGCCACCGGAGCGCGTCCGGCGACGTGTCGGCGACGAGTGCGAGGTGGGCGAGGACGAAGTGGAGCGGCGACCCACCGCGCTCGGTCAAGACCGTATCGACGACCTCACTGATCGGACGAACTGCGACGAGACCCGCCACCGCCTCGTCCTCCACCAGCGGCTTCGATCCGACCGCGGAAGTGAGCCTTGCGAGCAGGAACCCGGCGGAGCCGGCCAGGGCGGCGAGCCCGAGGGCGATTTCAGCGCGGCCGGTCGGCCTGGCGCTCACGCTCGACGAGCTCCTCGTAGCAGGGGGCCTGCTCGAAAGCCGCGAGCCCGACGGGAGTCGGCCGCTTGCCCGGCGCCCTCATCCTCATGCGCCCCGCCGCGGCCAGGCCGGCGGCGCTGCCGACGAGCCCGCCGAGCAGGAACGAGCGGAACGTGCCTCGGCGTCGATCCCCGTCCACGGCGCAAGTGTAGGTTCCCGCGGTGATCTGCACCCTCGGCGACGTCCTCCTCGACGTGATCGTGGCTCTCGACGGGCCGATCGAGGACGACACCGATACGTATGGCAAGACCCGCGTGGGCACCGGCGGCCAGGCTGCGAACGTGGCCGCCTGGATCGTCGCTCTGGGCGGTGCGGCGCGACTCGTGGCGCGGCGCGCAGAAGACCCCGTCGGGGAGCTCCTCACGCGGGACCTCGAGCGTCGCGGAGTCGACGTGTACGGGCCCGTGGGCGAGGGCGCCACCGGCACAGTGGTCTCGATTGCGGCGCCGGATGGGCGGCGCTCCATGCTGACCGACCGAGGCGTTTCCCTTGGGTTCGAGCCGGACGCACTCGATCCAGCCTGGCTGGACGGCTGCCAGTGGCTGCACGTGTCCGCGTACTCTCTCGTCGCCTCGCCCCTGCGCGAGACTGCCCTCCTCGCCGCCCAGGCTGCGCAGGCTTCGGGGGCCGAGGTCAGCCTCGATCTCGCCTCGACGGGCGCCTTTCGCCGGGCCGGGATCGAGCAGCTCCGCGAGGCCGCGCGCCTGCTCTCGCCTGACCTCGTTTTCGCGAACGAGGCCGAGGCGGACGCATTCGACGGGATCGGTGCGCGCACGTTTGTACTCAAGCGGGGAGAGCGCGGGTGCACGATCCGCGCCGAGGGCGAAAGCCGGGACTACGGAGCGGTGCCGGCGGAACTCGTCGACTCGACAGGCGCGGGCGACGCCTTCGCCGCCGGCTTCCTGCTCGGCGGCCCCGAGCTCGCGGTGATCGCAGCCGCCCGTTGCGTCGCGACAATGGGGGCGATGCCATGAGCGATTTAGTTCGGATCCATCCCGACGTGGCGGCCGCTCTCGAAGCACGCGAGCCCGTGGTCGCGCTCGAGACCACGCTCGTCTCCCATGGGTTCCCGGGGCTCGAAGGCGCGGAGGTCGCGCGGGAGTGCGAGGAGCGCGTCCGGGCCGCAGGGGCCGTTCCGGCCACGGTCGGCGTTCTCGACGGCGCCGTCCGGGTCGGTCTGGAGCCGGCTGAGCTCGAAAGGTTCGCCGCGACAACCGACGCCCGCAAGGTCGGCCCGAGGGATCTGGCCGCCGCGGCCGTCCAGGGGGTCGTCGGGGCGACCACGGTCGGCGGGACGCTCGCGGCGTGCCGGTTCGCCGGGATCGGGTTCCTCGGAACCGGCGGGCTCGGCGGCGTGCACCGAGGCTTCGCCGAGACCCTCGACGTCTCCGCCGACCTCGGTGAGCTCACCCGGACGGAGGCACTGGTGGTCGCCTCAGGGGCCAAGTCCATTCTCGACGTGGCGGCGACCGCAGAAGCACTCGAGACCCTCGGGGTGCCGGTGCTCGGCTGGCGCACGGACACCATTCCACGCTTCTACGACGCGAGGGGTGGGCCGCCGGTGTCGGCGCGCGTCGAGTCGGCGGAGGAAGCCGCGTCGATCGCGGTGGCACACTGGCGGCTCGGCCGGCACTCGGCGCTCTTGCTGGCCCGCCCGCCCGACGAAAGCCTGGACGTCGAGCCGCTCGTCGAGGCCGGGGTCGCGGAAGCCGAGCGACAGGGAGTGAAGGGCCAGGCGCTGACGCCCTTCCTCCTCGCCTACCTCCACCGGGAGAGCGGCGGCGCCACGATCCGGGTCAACCGTCAGCTGATCGTCGAGAACGCGTCGCTGGCAGCCGAGGTCGCGGTCGCCCACGCCGGCTTGAGCGGCTAGAAACTAGCGGCTGCGCGCGATCGCAAGGACGGCGTGGGCGTGGCGGAACGCCAGGCCGGCGCTGAGGGAGCCTGGAGCCAGCTCGACCACGTAGGAGGCGCTGCCCGAAAACTGGTGGTTCTGCCAATTCGGCGCGCTGCCGGGCGGCCACCGGATCGCGCGAAAGCGAACGCCCGCAAGCCGCGCGTAGCGGCGTCCAGCAGGAATGCTCCCACCCCAGGCCCTGACCGTCGCCTGGGGCTGGTGGTACCAGATCGTCACGTCGGGCCGGATGCGGCGGACAAGCGTCCGTGCCGCCCGCGTCTCCGGCTCGGAGAAGGGCGCCCGCCCAGGGTATTCGGGATCCCAGGCCTCCCCCACAGCGCGCCAGCCGGAGCGAAAGTTCCGGTTCAGGTCGACGCCGCGGGCGTTCTGACGGGTGCGGGCCGCTCGCCCGTCCGGATTCAGGACGTGCACGATCCAGATCTCGGCACCTTCCGGCACCGACGCGCGCGCGAGCCGTTGCGTGATGCCGGTTCCGGCGCATTCGTTGCCGTGGATGCAGCCGACGACGAGGACGGTCCGCCGAGCACCGGGGCGACCGCGCTCAAGAGCACGGATCGGCCTGCCCAGCACGGAGAGGCCGATCGTCTCGCCGCGCGCGAAGAGCGCGGGCGGCGTCGGGGCATCAGCACTCAGCACAGGCTCATTCTCCGGTACGGAGGACTCGCGGCCGCAGGTCCCGCGTAGACGAGACGTGGCCAGGATCATCACCGCCTTCGTTGTCGCGATGCTCGCCTGGGGACCGTCCACGCCCGCTCCCGAGCCGCCCGCACCGAAAACGCTCTTCCCGAAGGTGCACTGGCGCGTCTCCCACGCCCTCGGCTCTCCTGCCGCCGGACGCCTAGTTCGGGGTGTGCGGCTGCCCGCCCAAGGGCGTCACTTCTTCACGTGGGATCCCCTGGAACACCGCTCACCGAGCCCTGGCTGGCGGCGGGTCGGGACGGACGGTCTGGTGCGCGTGACGCTACGGGTGATCCAGGAGTACGCCGCGGATCACCTGGGTGCGCCACGCGTCGGCATCGGCGATCTGAGCCGCCCCCACGGTGGAGACTTCGGCCCACGGTTCGGGGGGCCCGGCCACGTTTCGCATCAGAACGGCCTCGACGTGGACGTCTACTACCCGCGCCGGGACCGACGTGAGCGCCCCCCGCTCAGGGCAGGCCAGGCCGACCTGCGGTTGGCCCAGGATCTGGTCGACCGCTTCGTGGCGGCCGGAGCCCAGGTCATCTTCGTCGGCCCGAACACCAGACTCGTAGGGCCGCTGGGCGTCGTCCGGGTGCTCACGCATCACGACAACCACCTGCACGTGCGGCTCCCGCCCTGGCTCGCGTGAGGCTAAGGTGGCGCTGGTGGCTCGGCTCGTTTTGTTGATGGCGGTCGTCGGACTGGCGGCGTGCGGCGGCTCGAGCGGAGAGGAAGCTCCTTCCGCCCCCGAGTCGGCGCCGACCACCACCGCCGAGCCCGATCCGTCCACGACGCAAGAGGAGCCCGAGCCGGCGACGACGGAGGAGGAGGCGACCGCGCTTCCGGGCCTCCCTGCCTTCACCGCCGGCTACAAGAGCTGGGACGAGCTGGCGAAGGGGCTGCCGCCACGAGACAGCGACCCGCATCTCGGCAGGAAGAACGTGTTTTCAACGAAACGTCCTTCAGGCGGCTCTTTCCCCACCGGGACGATCATCGTCAAGGAGGGATTCCGCCCTGGCAAGAACTTCGTCGGCCTCATCGCGACGATGCGGAAGGTCGCCGGCGCCGACCCCGAGCACAACAACTGGGTCTTCGTCGAGTACACGCGGGAGAGCTCAGACGAGGACTTCTCGGAAATCGCACGCGACGCGGTCTGCTGGAGCTGTCACATGGGCGCCGAGAAGACGGACTACGTGTTCGTCCTCGGCGACGTCCTGCCGTAGCCACCTGTGCCAAGCGATGGCCGGATCGAGAAGCTCTTCTCACTCCCGCGAGAGGAGTTCACCAGTGCCAGGAACGCTCTGGCTGCCGACCTGAGCAAAGCTGGCGATCGCGAGGGCGCCGACACGGTCAAGCGCTTTCGCAAGCCCACGGTCTCGGCCTGGGCGGTCAATCAGCTGGCCCAACGCGGGGAGCAGGGAGTGCGGACTCTGCTCTCGGCTGGCGCGCAGCTCCGTCAGGCTCAAACGGGCCTCCTGAAGGGCGGAGATGCCAAGAAGCTGCGTGAGGCGCTCGCCGCCGAGGCTGAGGCGGTCGACCAGCTCGTCGAGACCGCGGCGGCCACGCTGGCAGAGGCCGGCCACGGAGCGAGCGAGGCCATTCTCCGCCGGGTCGCCACCACCCTGCGGGCGGCCG
>DASQGA010000038.1:0-2893 GCA_035632855.1 Gaiellaceae bacterium
GTCTCGAGCGAGGGCCGTCACCTCGGCCACGATGTCGCCCGGCCGGCGGCTCTGCTCGCGGCCGCGGACAGCCGGGACGATGCAGTACGCGCATTTCGAGTTGCAGCCCATAGACACCTGGATCCAGGCCTGGAAGGGTCGCTCCCGGCGCATAGGGAGATGACCCGCGAAGGCGCGGTCCTCGAGCCCGAAGCGGGAGCGCTCGACGCCGAGACCCCCCACTCCGAGCCAGTCGCCCAGGTGCGGGATCGAGCCGGGCCCGAACGCCACGTCGACGTACGGATACAGGTCGAACAGCCGTTCACGCTGCGCCTCGGCGTAGCAGCCTCCGACGGCGATTACCTTCTCGGGATCGGCCGACTTCAGCGCCCGCGCCTGCGCCAGATGCGCGGCGAAGCGCTGATCCGGCTTCTCGCGGATGGTGCACGTGTTGAAGACGATGACGTCCGCCTCTTGCTGAGACGGCGCTTCTCCGAGACCGACCGACTCCAGCATGCCTTTGATCCGCTCCGAGTCGTGGGCGTTCATCTGGCATCCGAACGTCGTGACGTGGTAGCGCTTCACGGGGCTCCTAGGGTATCCGGCTCACTTCGCGAACTCGACGGCTCGCGACTCGCGGATCACGGTCACCTTGATCTGGCCTGGATACTCGAGTTGCTCCTCGATCTCCCGGGCGATCTCGTGCGACAGGAGCGTCGCCTCGTCATCGTCGATCTCACCAGGCTTGACCAGTACGCGCACCTCCCGGCCCGCCTGGAGCGCGTACACCCGCTCCACACCCTTCTTTGCCATGGCGAGCTGCTCGAGGGTCTCGAGGCGCTTCACGTACTTCTCGAGGCTCTCACCACGGGCGCCAGGCCGCGAGGCGGAGATCGCGTCGGCGGCGATCACGAGTATCGCCTCCACAGTCTGCGGCTGTACCTCGTAGTGATGGGCTTCGACGGCGTGAACGACGTGCTGCGACTCGCCGAACTTCTTCGCCTGCTGAGCGGAGATCGCCGCGTGCGACCCTTCGACTTCGTGCGTCATCGCCTTGCCGATGTCGTGCAGGAGAGCGGCTCGCTTTGCGTTCTTGACGCTCGCACCGAGCTCTGCCGCCATGATCCCGGCCAGGTGGCAGCACTCGAGGGAGTGCTTGAGGATGTTCTGCCCGTAGCTCGTGCGGTACCGGAGGCGCCCGAGCAGCTTCACGAGCTCATCGTGCATCGTGCCGCAGTTCGCCTCGAAGACGGCCTGCTCGCCGGCCTGACGAATGTGCTCTTCGATCTCCGTCTTCGACTGGTAGTACATCTCTTCGATTCGCGACGGATGGATGCGCCCGTCCTCGACGAGCTTTGCGAGAGTCAGCTTTGCGACTTCCCTGCGCACGCCGTCGAATGACGAGAGGACAACCGCCTGAGGCGTGTCGTCGATGATGAAATCGACCCCGGTCAGGTTCTCGAGCGCACGGATGTTCCGGCCCTCCCGCCCGATGATGCGACCTTTCATGTCATCCGAAGGAAGCGAGACGAGGGAGACGGTGGTCTCGGCGGCATGGCTTGCGGCAACCCGCTGCAAGGCGTCTGCGACGAGGTTCCGCGCCCGCCGGCGCGCATCGGCCTGGGCGTCCTCCTCAACCTGTCGGACCATCCTCGCCATCTCATGGCGCACGAGCTCCTCGGAGCGCTCGAGGAGCTGGCGTTTCGCATCCCCGGCGGAAAGCCCGGAGATGCGCTCGAGTTCTGCCACTTGCGCATCCTTCGCCGTCTTCAGATCCTCCTGAAGCTGCTTCAGGTGCGCCTCTCGATCTGTGACTCCTTGCTCGCGTCGCTCGTGCTCCGTCAGCTTGCGGTCGACAGCCTCCTCCTTCGCGAGCACGCGCTGCTCGATCTTGATCACCTCGGCTCGCCTGTCCTTCAGCTCGTGCTCGACCTCCGTTCGGAGCCGTAGAGCCTCCTCACGAGTCTCGACCTGCGCTTCGCGGCGAATCGCCTCCGCGCTACGCTGGGCCTCTTCCAGGAGCCGCAGCCGCTCCTCGTTCGCGGCCGTGAGCCTCCGTCCGGACAGGACGCGCGTTCCCACCGTGACTCCGACGAGCACACCGATCACCGCCCCAGCAAGCAGTAGGCCAATCAGAATCACCATTGCTCGCTCCTACTGTCGAGCCTGTAGGAACGGCATTCCCAAATCGGATGCGAGCGTCGCGAAGGGGCGCCTTGCGAAGGCCCTACGGTCTCGTTCGAGTACTCCTCCGTCTGCTCGCGCTTTGTCTCATGATCTCGTTCTTTAGTTGAAGTCGAACGCGCTGGTCAGGGTCCGATTCTGCGAAAAGCCGTTTCGTGCAGGCATTTGTGTGAGATGAACGTACATCCATCGTATCTCCGTCTACCCCTCTACGTCCAGCTCCGCACTCCACTCCTCGACCAGCTCCGAGTCGAAGCCGCGCCGGGCGAGAGCGGCCACGGCCTTACGCACCGGCATGTCGACGACGAGCCGCGCTGCCCTGACGGGCTCACTTGCGAGATCGGCCAGTGCGGCCTCCGCCGCCTCGTCTGAGATCCCCGCCCCGCGGAGCCGGGCGACGATCGCTGCATTCCCCCAACCTCGTTCCGCGAGGTTCGACGCACGCGCGCGCGCCAGCCGCGCGTCGTCGACGGCCCCAGCTTGCACCAACGTGTCGACGGCAGTCGCGGCGTCCCCGGGCCGGACGCCGCGACTCCGCAGACGTTCCTCCAGCCGCTGCCGCGCCACGTCGCCCCGCGCGATCTGGCGCCCCGCAGCGCGGAGCGCCTCGGCGCGTCTGAGCTCGGTTCGGAAGCGTCGGAGAAGCGGTCGATCGAGCAGGGCACCGCGGGCCAGCCCCGTTTTCAGGACGACTTCGTCCGGCACCACCCGCCAGGGGCTGCCGTCGACC
>DASQGA010000039.1:0-2586 GCA_035632855.1 Gaiellaceae bacterium
GCGGGCGCGAGGACTTCCACGACTGGATGACCGACGCCCTTGCCGAAGCCCAGGCGGGCGTCTCGGTCCCGTACGCGATCCTGAGCCGTGCGACCGGAGAGCCTGTCGGGTCGAGCCGCTACCTGACGCTTCGGCCCGAGCACCGGGGACTCGAGATCGGCCATACGTGGCACGCCTCGTCGGTTTGGGGAACCGGTGTCAACGTCGAGGCGAAGCTCCTGCTCCTCGAGCACGCGTTCGAGCGCCTCGAGTGCATGCGCGTCGAGTTCAAGACGGACGCGCGGAACGAACGCTCGCGGGCAGCGCTCCTGGCGCTCCCGGCGAGGTTCGAGGGCATCTTTCGAAAGCACATGGTCGTCCGAGACGGCGAGCTCAGGGACTCTGCCTTCTACGCGATCACGGACGACGACTGGCCGGCCGTGAAGAGCGAGCTCAGGCGGCGCCTCGAGGCCAAGCTCCAAGAGGGTTGATGTGAAATTCGGCCGCTCGCGGTGCGTAGCAGCGCTACGTGCCGTGAACGGACGTGCTGATCCAGCGCCGTGTCTGGGGCGTCATCCGGCCCGGCCGAACTTTCACTTCAAGCCTCCAAGTCGACTAGCAAGCTCCGCGCACACGCTGGCGCTCGCCCCGGCGACGATTCGCGAGCGCCCGACGAGGTCGAGCGGATGGTCGTCGAGGGTCGGCGCGTCCGGTAGCTCGAGCACGAGCCCGCGCTCCCGGCAGAGAAGCTGTGCCGCGGCGATGTCCACCGAGCGGATCGACTTCAGCGAGCAGACGGCGTCGACCCGTCCAGCGGCGAGATGGCAGAGCGAGAGCGCGAGCGAGCCCATGACGCGAATGCGAAGCGCGAGTCCCTTCATGGCCCCGGCGCGCGACGCGATCTCGGCAGTCGTTGTCGCTTCGAAGGACAGGATCTCGATCTCGTCCTTGGGGCCAGGGCCCTCGAGCGGACGTCCGTCGAGAAAGGCGCCTTCCCCGCGGCGCGCCGTCCACTCCTCGCCCGTCCCGAGGTCGGCCACGAAGCCGAACACGACATCCCGCATCGCCGGCCCTCGGGCGACCGCGATCGAGACGGAGAAGAACGGGATGCCGCGCTTCGCGTTCATGCTTCCGTCGATCGGGTCGACGATGACCATCAGGTCCGCGGCGGCCCGTCCGAACCGCCGCTCGCCGAGCTCCTCCGACACGAGCGTGAAGTCGACGCCGTCGGCATGGAGCGTCTCGAGGCGTGCCACGACTGCCCGCTCCGCCGCCTCGTCGATCGCGGTCGTCTCGTCGCCGCCCTCGCCGACCCTGAGGCTCGGCTCCCGTTCGGCCCGCGTCGGAAGGCCGACGACGACGCTGCGAACGGCGTCCGTGGCCTCCCGGCAAACGGAAAGCCACTCGGTCACTCGTCGAAGGGCGAGAACAGGAGACCGCTGGTGAGCTTCGGGAAGAAGTACGTCGACTTCTGAGGCATCGTCTCGCCCGCGAGGGCGACCGCCTCGACCTGCTCCATGGTGGGCGCGCGGACGAGGAAAGCTGCCTGCGCGCCTCCAGCCGCCACCGCACGCTCCGCCTCCTCGGCGCTCGCGGTGAAAGCGAGATCGGGGGGCGCGAGCCGGTCGACCACGGTCGTGTCGAGGACGGCGAGCGGGCCGGATCCCGTCGGGTCGCTCTCGACGAGGACGGTGCGGCCGGGCCGAAGGAGGACGAAGGCCGGGTGGTCGCGGGGCAGCCGGCCAAGCTGGTCGATCGCGTCGGACGCTCCCCCAGAGAGCTCGGTGAGCCTGAAGCTGCCGTTCAGCTCAGGGACGGCCCCGCGGGCGATTCGGTGCGTCGGGAAGATGACCAGCCCGGGATCGTCGCGGGTGACCAGGACGGCGAGGACGTGGGCCGTCTCGGGAGTCCCCGCCTCCTCGTGGAAGCGAAGGGCGGTCTCGTAGCGATGGTGACCGTCGGCGATCACGATGGGGCCACGCACGGCGTCGAGGACGCTTGCGCCGTTGGCCCTCCAAAGCCGGCTCGTGGTTCCGCCGTAGACGGCCTCGAGCTCGGGCGGGCCACTCGGCGCGACCGGCTCCTCGCCTGCGTGGAGCAGAAGGATCGGCGAGAGCTTCGTGTGCGTGGCCTGGAGGAGGGGGAGGCGCGCCTCCTTCTGGCCGGAGAACGTCCGCTCGTGCGGAAGCACCCGCCCATCCGAGTACGGCAGGAGCCGGATTCGGGCGACGAGCCCCCGCCGGGTTCGCTCGACGCCGTCCGGCCCGACGAACACCTCCTCGAGAATCCAGGCGGCGAGCTGCTCCTCACGCACGAGGACACCCTCCTGACGCCACTCCACGAGGTCGCGAGCCGCCTCCTCGGGCGCCTCCGGCTTGACGAGCCGGACCGCGTTGTAGGGGCTCGCGTCGAGCAATTCCTGGTGCACCTCGGGCGTGACTACATCGTGCGGCGGGGCGACCAGACGATCGAGCGAGCCCGCGCTTTCCGGGTCGTAGCGAAGGGCCCGGAAGGGCTTCAAAAGGCTCACGGAAAGCCACGTTACCATCCGTTCTCGGGCATAGAGTGCGGGGGTGGGAGCCGCGACGCCGATCGCCGAGCTGACAG
>DASQGA010000040.1:0-7099 GCA_035632855.1 Gaiellaceae bacterium
TGCCCGCGAGTGGCTCGACCGGGCGCGGCCGAAGCACGGTCTCGAGAACCTCGAGTTCAGGATCGACGTCGCGGATCGCGGCGCGAAGCGACGCGACGCGCTCGCGGCCTGCGAGGGGCTCCTCACAGCCCGTTACGAGGACGAGGTCGGAGATCAGGAGGCGATAGGCGCCGAGGAAGCCCGCGACGAGCTCCGGATCCTGCGCGGCTCCGGCGACGAGGATGCGGGCGTCAACGGTGACCGGCGGCACCGACGTTCCACTGCCTTCGAAGATCACGAGGTCGGGCCGGCGCTCGGCCGCCGCCCGGGCCCCAGCCTCGACGTTCGAGACAAAAGGCTGACCGGCGAGCCCGCCACCGCAGCGCCGGCAGCCGATTGTGACAACGTTCGCGAGTGCTGCATCCTCGAGGTAGTCCGAAGCCGCGTGGGAGCCGCCGCGGGAGAGCTGGAGCAAGTCGTCGAGGCTCGGTGGTGAGTCGATGACGACGGGATCACGCGGGCCCCCGCGACCCATCGCTACCACCACTACCTCGCGATCTTCGGAGAGCAGCCGCGCGAGGTGCCCGGCGACCGCGGTCTTGCCCACACGCTTTCCGCTCCCGACGACAGCCAGGGAAGGGAGGGCGAACGGAGCGAAGACCACCGGGTCGAAGCGGAAGTCGGCGCCGACGTAGGGACGCCCGGCGGCGAGAGCGCGGCTGGCGAGCCGCAGACGCCGGCGGGCGTCGAGGACCGGTTCGTCCGATAGGTCGACGACGATCTCGGCGCCGGTCCGCTCCAGCCCCTCCTCGAGCCCGTCATGGAGCGGCACGCCGTAGTCCTCGCCGCCGCGGATCTTCTCCGTGCCGCCGAGGAGAACCGCGCCGACGACCGAGTACGGAAGCTCGGCGAGCGCGTCGCGGACGACCTCCGGATAGTGCTCGCCGTCGATCAGCGCGAGCGCCGTCGGGCCCTTGGCGTTCATCGACTCGTGACCTCGTCCTCGATCCGGGTCGTGTACTTCTCGAACTCGAGCGTGTCGGTAGAGAACTGGATAATCCGCTCGGAGCCGTGGAACGGATAGCGGCGCCACACGTCGACATGGCGCCCCTCGATCTCGACAACGTTGTAGCAGGGTCGCGTCCTGCCCCTGAGGCGCAGCGTCGAGACGGTGCCGGTGTTGACGATGAAGAGATCCTCCAGGCGCCAGGCGTAGGGGACGTGCTTGTGCCCGGAGAGGACGAGGTTGACCTGTGAGCGCTGGAGTGCCTCGAGCGCGTCGCCGGCGTCATAGACGACGTTCCGTTCGCGGCCGGTGCCCGGTACGGGTAGCAGGTGGTGATGCAGGACGAAGATCCGGAAGTCCGCCGGGTGGGAGAACTGCTCGGAGATCCAGCGGTAGCGGCTCCGGCCGATGTGCCCGTGGTCGAGATCCGGCTCCGAGGAGTCGATCGCGACGACTGAGACACCGTTCTGGTGGACGACCGTGTCGCGCTCCCCGAACTGCTCCTCGAAGTGGAGGTAGCCCACGTTCCGAGAATCGTGGTTGCCCGGCACGACCACGAGCGTCCCGCAGTGGAGGCGCTCCAGGTACTGCTTGGCCTCGGCGTACTCCTGGCGATAGCCGAACGCGGTCAGGTCGCCGGAGCAGACGACGATGTCCGGCTCGAGCTCGTTGATCTCCATGATCGCCCGCTCCATGAGGTTCGGGACGAAATGCTGCGACCCGCAGTGCAGGTCGGAGATGTGTGCGATCCGAAACACGGCTCTCCTGGTCGTCCGCCGAGCACCGGAGTTTAGTGATGGGCCGTCCGCGCAGACTGCTACCGTTGGGCTCGTGCCGAAAGAAATGCCTGTTTTCCAGGCATATTGTGGGCGCCAGCCTCCACGTTTCGTCAACCAGGCGGAACTCGAGGTCGCCAAGCTCCTCGATTTCTACGGCATCCGGTGGGAGTACGAGCCGCGCTCGTTCGTTCTCGAGACGGACGACGAGGGCCGCGTGATCGAGGCAGCGAGACCGGATTTCTACCTCCCGGACCAGGACCTCTACATAGAGATCACGACCATGAAGCAGTCACTCGTGACGCGGAAGAACCGCAAGATCAGGAAGCTCAGAGAACGGTATCCCGACGTGAAGGTGAAGCTCTTTTACCGGCGCGACATCGAGCGTCTCGTGGAGAAGTACGGTCTCAGCCTCGCCTCGTAGAGCCTCCCGTCACCTACGGCTGGCCGGGCCCGACCCTCGCGTCGGGGAAGTGCACCTGGCGAGCGCGGACATCAAGGCCCGGGTCACCGAGCTCGGAGCCCGCATCTCTGAGGACTACGCCGGGAAGGAGCCGCTCCTGGTCGGGGTGCTCCGGGCGTCCTACGTCTTCCTTGCGGATCTCTCCCGCGCCGTGCCGATCTCGCACCGTCTCGACCTCGTGAGCCTCGCCGGCTACGGGCGCGCGCTCGGGGGCCATGCAGGCGTCCGCATCATGAAAGATCTCGACGCACCCATCGCCGGCCGGGACGTCGTGATCGTCGACCTGGTCGTCGACACCGGCCTGACGCTCAACTACCTCCTGACGGCTCTCCGACTCCGGGATCCCGCAAGCCTCGCCGTCTGCTCGCTCCTCGACCGCCCGTACCGCCGCCTCGTCGAGGACCTGCCGCTCCGCTATGTGGGCTTCACGGTGCCGGACGAGTTCTTCGTGGGCTACGGCTTCGATTTGGAGGGCTTGCATCGGGGCCTTCCGGATATCCGCTCGTTGAACGACCCGCGGTAACCGCTCCGCCCGCCTCCGCGGCCGTTCGCTCTTTGCCGCTACTGGCCGTGCCTTGTGGCACGGCCAGGCACACTCTTCGAAACCCCCGGCACTCTCGGCACGCTTTTTTCCGAAGAGCATGCCTCGCGGGCCGAAATGGCCCGCGAGTAACGGCATTAGGAGCGTCCAGCCGCGAAGGCGGGTGGCGCGTTTACACGCGGGCGCGCGGGGCGGTTACAGATAACCCAGAGGGTCGACAGGACTGCCATTAACCCTCACTTCGAAGTGGAGGTGCGGGCCCAGGCAGTGGCCGGTGCATCCGGACGCCGCAATCGCCTGCCCGTGCGAGACCGTGCCGCCTCCGACCCAGATGGCAGACAGATGCGCGTACGCGGTCGCGAGACCGTTCCCGTGGTCGATGACGACGATGTTCCCGTACCCACCCAAGCCGCCTGCGTAGATGATCGTGCCACCGGCGGCCGCGCGCACCGCTGTGCCGTTGGGCACCGCAATGTCGATGCCCTCGTGCATGCGGCCCCACCGGGGGCCGAACCCGCTGACCACAGGCCCCGACACCGGCCAGACGAAGCCGCTCGAGGAAACGCCCGTGCCTGAGCTTCCGCTCGTGCTCCCGTTCGAGCTGCCGACTTGGGCTGAGCGGATCTGATCGGCCAGCGAGGCGCTTGCCGCCTGCATCGCTCCCAGATCTTCCTCGTACTTCTGGCGGTCGTCCCGAACGCTCACGAGGAGCGACTGTCGCTCGCCACGGGCTGCGACTAAGGCGCTCTGCTGCGCGACCAGCTGGTCGCGCGCGGCTCGCTGCTCGGCGGTCTTCTCCGCGAGCTCGGCCGTGACCTGCTCGACTTTCTTCTTGGTCGCCGCGGTCTCGCGCCGGGCGACCCGCACCGCATCCCGACCGCTCTTGATCTCGTCGACGATGCGCCGGTCCTCGTTTCCGATCTGGCGGAAGTAGTCGATCTGCTCGATCAAGTCGTTCAGGCTCGCGACCTGGAGCAGGATCTCGAGCTCAGTCGTTTGCCCGGTCTGGTAGAGCTCGACGAGCCGCTCCTCCAGACTGCGCTCAGCGAGCTCGTGCTGGGCGACCAGGAACTCGAGCCGGCGCGTCTGCTCCTCGTACCTCGCCTCGAGGCGGGCGAGGCGCGAGCGAGACTCGGCGAGATCGGCCTCGAGCGCGGACACGAGCTCCGAAAGACTGGCGATCTTGCCCTCGAGCGAGCCGATCTCTGAGCTGGTTGTCTCGATCTCACTCGAGAGGACGCCCTCTTTCTCCTTGGCGCCCGAGATCTGAGCCTGCAGGGCGGCTATCTGGGCGTCGACCTGTTCCTTCCGGTCCGACAGCGAGCCGAGGGCCCCGGCCGGAATCGCCGCAACGGCGAGCCCGAAGGAGGCGATGACAAGCGAGATGAGTCGGCGGGGGCGTGGCACCGGTGTGATTTTCGCCGGGCGAAAGGACGTCCCTGCGGGCCCGGCACGCGGTTTTTTAGGGACTTAGCAGGATGTTTCTATCAGGAGCGTCGGCCGATCGCCACCGGTGGTCGCCCCGCGAGCGCTCAGCGGTGGTGTTGCGTGACCCCCGGCCCCGGGGGTTGAGCGGGTGGTGCAGGCTCCTCAGGTCCGGGCGTCGGCTCGCCGGGAGCGGGCTGTGGCGGCTCGGGGATGTCGCCCTCGTCAGGGGGCGGCCAGGGCTCGGGCACGCGCGCCGGCTCGGGCGGCGCCTCGAGCTTCACTGTCTCCTGGACTGGTGCCTGGACACGCTGGATCAATGCTTCTGTTTTTCGGATCAGGGTCTCGATCTCGGCCTCCTTCTCTCGGATGCGCCCGACGACGGCGTCGACGGCCGTCCGTGCCGCCTTCATGCCCTTCTCGTCCCCGGAATACACGGCCTCCCCCAACTCGCAGAAGATCCGATCCTTCTCGCTGAGGAGCTCGGCGAGCTCGCGGCGGGCCCTGAAAACCCCCATCTGGCCGCGTGACCGCAGCGCGACAGATTCGCGAGTCACTGCGAAACGGCCGCGGAAGTCCGCGAGCACCCGGGCCGCAGCGCTGCGGTTGACCATGCTGAGGAGGACGAGCACGGTCGCCGCCAGCAACGCCACGACGCCCCAAGCCCAGACGCCGGCGGCGAGCAGGATGATCCCGCCGACCCCGGCCAGGGCCGCGAGCACGAGCATCGGCGAGGGGAGTGTCAGGCGCGTCCGCGAGATGGCGTCCTCGCCGAGACTGCCGCTGCGCTGCGCTCGCTCGGCTTGCGGCCGTGGACATCGAGAGCCCGGAGCGCCTGCGCGACCTGCCCCCGAAGCGGCCCCACCGACTCGCGGTAGTCGGCATCCGAGATCTTCCCGGTCCGGTGGTCGAACTCGAGCTCCTTGAGCGCGGCAAGCGCCCGGTCTCGCTCCTCCTCGAGGCGGATCCGCTCCTGCTCGCCGGTACCGGCGACGCGAATCCGGTCGTCGACGGCCTCGGGCTCTCGCAGGAAGGGACGAGCGACGAAAATGACGCAGCCGAGGGCGAGCACGGCGGCCAGGGCGAGAGCCAAAACCTCCATCAGACGGCTGGTCGGTAGGCCGGCGTGCCCGCTTCGGCCTCCGCGAAACGGCCCGCGAGCCGGCGCTGCTCGCGCGCGTCCGGCCACATGGCGATGAGCGATCCGAGTAGGAAGACAACCCCGGCGAGCCAGATCAGGTTCACCAGCGGGTTCACGAGCACTTTCAGGTAGACGGACCCGTCCGGGTTGAACTGGTCGGCGATCACGAAGAGGTCCTCGGCCCGGAGCAGGTCGGAGCGAATCGCGACCTCATTCGAGGTTTGCTGCTCGGCGAAGTAGCGGTTCTTGCCGGCCGCCAGGGTCCCCACGCTCTCCCCCTCCCGGGAGACCGCGAGCCGGGCCCGGATCTCCTGCGCGTTCGCGGCCCGCGTCTGCGAGGTTCCCAGGAGCTCGAGGCGGTAGTCGCCCGTCTGCATCGAGTCGCCCGGCGCGAGCCTGGCCTCTCGAGTCGTCCCGAAGCCTCCGATCCCGACCGCGCCGAGGAGCAGGAGGACAATCGCCGCATGCACGACGTACCCGCCGTAGCGGCGGCGGTTTCGCCCCACGAGCTGCGAAAAGGCGGACGGCCAGCTCGAGGCGCCGAGAGCCTTCCGGGCGCGCGTGCCGCGCGCAAACTCCTGCACGATCGTGGTCAGGGCGAAAGAGGCGAAGGTATAGCCGACGAGGCCGGCCAGACTCGATCCCGCTCCGGCCAGCACCAGGACGATTCCCACCGCGAGCGCGACGCCTGCCGGCCACGCGAGCTGCCCCCCGAGCGAGCGAAGCGACGCGCGCCGCCAGGCGACCAGCGGCCCGATTCCCATCAAGAGGATGATCGGGAGGCCGAACGCGACCGCGAAAAAGTTGTAGTAGGGCGCTCCGACGGTGACCGCCACGCCCCGGACTGCCTCCGAGACCAGCGGGTAGACGACCCCCCAGAGGACGGTGAGGGCGAGTGCGACGAGGAACAGGTTGTTGTAGAGGAAGGCCGCCTCGCGCGACAACAGCGACTCGAGCTTCGTCCGGGAGCGAAGGAGTGGCAGGCGCCAGATGATCAGCGCGGCCGAGCCGGCCGCGACGAGCGTGAGGAAGCCGATGAACCACGGGCCGATCGATGACTCCGTGAAGCTGTGAATCGAGTTCAGGACACCGCTTCGGGTCAGGAAGGTGCCGAAGATCGAGAGCCCGAAGGCGAGCGCGATCAGCACCGAGTTCCAGACGCGGAGCATGTTCTTCTTCTCCTGGATCATCACCGAGTGGAGAAACGCGGTCGCGACGAGCCAGGGCATCAGCGCAGCGTTCTCGACCGGGTCCCACGCGTACCAGCCGCCCCAACCGACCTCCTCGTAGGCCCACTTCGAGCCGAGGAGGATCGCAACGCCCAGGAAGGTCCAGGCGGCGAGCGTCCAGCGCCGTGTCGCCACGATCCAGCGTTCGTCCGCCCGCCCCGAGGCAAGCGCGGCCATCGCGAACGCGAAGGGCACCGTCAACCCCACGTAGCCCAGGTAGAGGAGCGGCGGGTGCGCCAGCATGTACGGGTTCTGGAGGCTCGGGTTGAGCCCGGCACCGTCCGCGGGGGCGACCTGGGTCACGAACGGCGAGGCGACGAAGCAGAGGAGCAGCCCGAAGAACGAGGCGATGCAGGCCCCGATCGGGACCGTCCAGGGCAGAAGCTCGCGGGTGAGCCGCGGGTTCAGCGCGAGCGCGGCCGAGACCATCCCGGTCAGGACCAGGAACCACAGGAGCAGCGAGCCCTCCTGGCCGCCCCAGAAGGCGGCAAGCGCATAGCCGAGCGGGAGCTCGCGGCTCGTGTGGTCGGCGACGTAGG
>DASQGA010000041.1:0-3298 GCA_035632855.1 Gaiellaceae bacterium
GCGACGATTTTGGAGCTCCAGGAGACGTGGATCGTGCCGATGACCTTCTTTAGCCGGGAAGGTCGCGGTACCCGGCCGCAGAATCCTGAGGGTTGCATGGAGATCACGTCCCCACTAGGAGCAGTTCGGATGAAGCGCCGCCTCACACTGGAGGAGGCGGCTGCCCGTGCACGACTCGAGCTGGACGACGTGAGAGCGCTCGAGGAGAACCGGATCTACCGCTTCCCCTCGGTGGACGAGGCTCTCGCGGCGACTCTGGTCTACGCGACGGCGCTCGGGATCTCCGAGCGGGAAGCACGAGAGCTCGCGGGCATGCCGGTACCCACTCGGGCGCGGTGGTCCTTCAGACGCTGGATCGTGGCGGCCGTGCTGACGCTCGCCGCCGCCGCCCTCCTCCTCTTCGCCGTGAGCCCTGGTCTGCTCCCCGACCGGATCGCGCCGGCTGCCAGCAGCTCGGCGGAGGCACCCCCGAAGCTTCCTCCGCCCTGGGAGATCCGCGTCGACGTCTACAACGGGACCGGCATCCCGAACGCTGCCACGAAGATCGCCAACGAGGTCGGCGGCCCGCTGGCCTATCGCATCGGCAACGTCGAGAACGCGAAGCGCACGGACTACCTCGTCACGCGCGTCTACTACCCACCCGGTGCCGACGCGATCGCGCAGCGACTCGCTGGCCAGCTCGGTGTCGGGGTCACCGCGCTCCCGTCAGGCGGAGACCGAAACCGCCTCGTCGTGATCGTCGGCTCCGACCGCGCGCGCGGAACCTAGAAGAGGGGCATCCGGAGCGCAGCGAGCCGCTGCTTCAGCTCCGGTGCCATCGTCTCGGTCGCCGCCTCGCGAACGTAGCGCCGCAGCGACGCCTCGAACCGGTACCGCTTCCCGCAGTACTCGCACAGGGAGAGGTGCGCCTCGGCCTCGAGCCTCTCCGCGTCAGTCAGGTCGCGGTCGAGGAACGGTTGCAGCACCTCCTCGCACTTGGCGCACGGATCGATCATGCGTGCTCCCCCACTGCCGACTCGGCGAGCTCCTGCTTCAGGAGACGCCGCCCGCGATGGAGACGGGACATCACGGTACCGACCGGGATGTCCAGGATCTGCGCAGCGTCCTGGTAGCTGAAGTCGCCGATGTCCACGAGAACGATCACGTCACGGAAATTGTGCGGGACGGCGGACAGGGCGTGCACGATCGAATCCTGGGAAAGGCGCTCCACGACCTCGTCCACGCCGGCCCCGGCCCCGTTCTCCTCGAGCCGGTTGTAGAGGTAGTAGTCGCCTTCCTCGATCGGCTGCGTGTCCGGCGCGCGCTGCTCGCGGCGACCCCGATCGATGTTCAGGTTCGTGAGGATCCGGAAGAGCCAGGCCCGCAGGTTCGTCCCCGGCCGGAAGGAGCGCCAGCTCCGGAAGGCGCGCGCGTATGCGTCCTGGACGAGATCCTCGGCTTCCTCCCTCGACCCGACCAGCCGCCGGGCGACCCTGTACATCTGATCCGCCAGCTCGAGTGCCTCCTCCTCGAAGCGCACGCGATCGCGCGCCTCCTCCGCCAGGCGGCGAGGCTCTCCCTCCGAACGGGTCTCGCTCATGCGCCGACACTACAAGTTGAAACGGAACGCCGAGGCGCATCATTCCGCCCCGTTATTCCAGCGGACGGAAGCCGGCGCCCGCCATCGTGGCGAGGATCTGGTCGCGCTCGACCCGCTCGTCGTCCCACGCGAGCGTGACTTCGCCCATCAGGGTGGCGCTGGCCGACTCGATTCCCTGCACAGGCTCGAGGACGGCGCCCAGGCGCAAAACACAGCGCTCGCAGCGGATGCCGGTCACCTGCAGGGTCTCCGACTGGACGGCCACGGCTCAGATGGTTGGTCGGTAATTGGCGTGCCCGCGGGGACGGGTCAGACCAAGCCAGGGTGTGGCATCGCTCGCAGGCAAGGCTAGAAGGCTTGACAAGGGCGAGGGTGCGCCCTGGCGCCGTGTCTGGGCCGCCATCCGTGGGTGTGGTAATTGTCGATCAACCATCTAGGTTATGTGAGGTTGACGAGGCTGCGGCACAGTGCTTCGAGGCCCTCTCGACGTCCGAGCTCGAGCTGAGCCCCAGCCTGGTCGAGCCCGCGCAGCGGCTCGAGGAGCGCGGCCGTCCCGAGCTCGTCGAACGTGGGCGCCAGGCGGGCTGTCAGCTCGTCGAAGAGCTCCTCCACCGAGCAGAGCCTGTCGCCATCCGGGTGAACGAGGCGGGCTGCATGCCCGAAGCGAAGGGCTGCCCACCGGTTCTGGGCGTAGAACCCCCTGTCTGCGGAGGGTCCGGGTCGCACCCCGGCGACCAGCGCCTGCAGGAGCGCAGCGAAGGCGATCGTGACCTCGAGCCGGGTCGGCTGGTCCGGCATGCGCAGCTCGAGGGTGCCGAAGCGCGGGTGCGGGCGGACGTCCCACCAGATGCGGGTGATCTGGTCCGCCAGCTCGAGCCGGACGAGCGTCTCCGCGAAGCGCCCCCAATCGCGATAGCTCTCGAAGACCGGCGGCGCACCCGCCCGCGGGAGAAGGCTCAGGATCTCGGCCCGCGTCGAAGCTAGCCCGGTCTCCTCCGAGGCGACGTAAGGCGAGTTGGCCGAGAGGGCGAGGACAAGCGGGAGCCACGGGAGCACGGCCTCGAGCGCCGCCATGCACGCTTCGGGGCTCTCCACACCGACGTGAACATGGAGCCCCGAGCAGAGCTGACGGCGCGCCGAGGGCCCTGCGTATTCCACGAACCGGAGGTAACCCTCGTCGGACGTGATCTCCTGGTCCTCGGGACGTGCCGTCGGCCAGGTCGCACAGGCGGCGACGGCGAATCGTGCCTCCCCTGCACGCCGCCGCGCTTCAGCCCGAAGTTGCGCGAGCTGGTCCGCCGCCTCGGCAACGGTTGTGCACGGCTCTGTGTTCAGCTCCAGAACGGCAGCGAAGAGCTCTGGCTTCAACCGCCGCCCGTCGAGCGCCTCGGGCGGCACGGGAGCGGGCGCGAGCGTCTCCCTGTCGACCACGAAGAGCTCCTCCTCGACGCCCACGGACCACGGCGTCGAACGGCCGAAGGCATGCAGGATCACGGGGCCCAGTCTAGGTGTGAGAAAGAGAAGGTCGGAGGCCCGGGCAGGCGAGACGGGCCCCCGACCTATGCTTCCGTCGAGCCGACTCGCGTCCGGTTCGCCGGAAGGTTCGGGCCCCAAGGGGATGGGGCCCTGGACTCCCTAGCTCACGTTGGGCGGCTGGGAGCCAAGCGTTACGGTGACGGTCTCCGTCGAGCCGTCACGATGGACTTGGAGAGAGAACTC
>DASQGA010000042.1:0-12146 GCA_035632855.1 Gaiellaceae bacterium
GCAGGCCTCGAGCCTCCCGTCCCGAAGACGCCGCGCGACGGCGAGGTCAGCGCTGGTGGCAAGCGCCGCGCCCCGAACGATCTCCGCGAGCACGCCCTGCACCGGCTCGCCGTCCAGGATCGCTTTCGTCCCTGCGGCCAAGGCGTCGATAGCAGCGGCGTCGTCCAGCACAGGGGCTTCGCGCGAAAGGTCGGCGTCGTCGGTGAACTGCGCCATGCCGGTGATTATGGCCCTAGATGGTTGATCGACCATTGGCCACACCCACGGATGGCGGCCCAGACACGGCGCCAGGCCGCACCCCCGCCCTTGTCAAGGCTTCTTGCCTTGCCTGCGGGCGATGGCGCACCCTGGCTGGTCTGACCCGTCCCCGCGGGCACGCCAATTGCCGACCAACCATCTCGGATTTGCGGTTCCGCCCCCGACCGGGAAGAATCACGCGTCATGCCCGCTCCCGCCCGGCGACGGGCCACGCGTCCCAAGCAGGTCCGACCCACGCCTGCTGTCGAGCGAAACCTGAGAGTCGAGCGCGCCAAGCGGCGTGCGCGGATCGAGCACAAGCTCGAGCGACAGCATGCTCGCCGCCGCTTTGCTGTCCTCCTCTTCCTACTCCTGCTTGCGGCCGTGCTGATCAGCCTGACGATCTGGGATCAGATCCAGGCGCTCTTCGGACTCTGATGCAGCTCGAGGAAAAACCGCGGCGCCGCCTGCCCAGCGCAAGCTTTTGGACGCCCGGCGAGGGGCTCGCCTGGGTGGCCGCGCTCATCGTCACGCTGAGCTCGTTCATGGGCTGGTACACGGGCTCGGTCGAGGGCCTGGACGTCTCCATCCTCGCCTGGCACAGCGGCGCCCTCGGCAAGCTGGTCCTCTTCGTGGGGCTGGCCGTTCTCGCTGTTCTCCTCCTGCGCGCTGCGGGCTTCGAGCTCCCCCCCTCCGTGCCGGTCGGCATGGTGATCGCCGTGCTCGGTGCCCTCGGCACCGTCTTCGTCCTGATTCGCCTCTTCGACATCCCCGACGACTTCGCCGGCTTCGGCCGGTCGATCGGGATCTGGATCAGCCTGGTGGCGGCGATCCTGCTCGTGGTCGCCGGTCTCCTGAAAGCTTCAGAGGAACTCTGAGGGCCAAAACGATGAGCGCCCCGACGCTCGCGCCCACAACCGCACCGGCCAGAACGTCGAAGGGGTAGTGGACTCCCACGTAGACGCGTGAGAACGCGATCGCGACTGCCAGGATCGCGAGCCACGGCAGCGCGCGAGGGAAGATGTAGGCCAGGACGGCCGCCCCTGCGAAGCTCGTCGCTGCGTGGCCGGAGGGAAGCGACGAGCCGAGCGTGCCGCCGAACAGCGGGTCCGCCTCGGGCACGACTGACGGCGGGCGTGGGCGGTCGATGACGTTCTTCAGGATCGTCGCGACGAGATCGGCCGCCCACACGGACCCTAGAGTCAGCGCCGTCGGCAGCAGTAGAGAGCGACGCCCGACGAGCGAGAGAACCGTCGCGAGCGCGATCCAGACCACGCCTGCGTAGCCGATCACGGAAAGGGCGATGAAGATCGGGTCGAGCCAGGCGGCGCGGTGCTCGACGACCCAGACGAGCGCGCCGCGATCGGCCGCCGACAATTCTAAGCGCTGAGCAGCTGCTTCGTGGACGCGATCAGCTGCTGCGGGTCGAAGGGCTTGCCGATGAACGCCTGGGCCCCGCGCTCACGGGCTGCCTCCGCGGACTGCTCGTCGACCTTCCCGCTGAACATGACGACCGGGATGGACTCGACGCCGTGGCGCTCTCGAACCCGGCTCAGCATCTCCCAGCCGTCAACCTGCGGCATCATCACGTCGAGCAGGATGAGGTCGGGCGGCTCCTCGTCCAGCGCCGCGAGCCCCTCGGCGGCGCTTCCGGCTTCTCGGACGAGATAGCCCTCCATCTCGAAGTTGACCCGCAGGTATTCCCGCAACCGCTGGTCGTCGTCGACGATGAGGATGAGAGGCTTCGCCCGTCCGGATGCACGGGACGCGCCGAGGAACGAATCCAGATCTCCACGGCGGAACCGGCGGTGGCCCCCGGGCGTGTAGAAGGCGGACAGACGTCCACTGTCAGACCACTTGCGAACCGTGCTTTGCGCGACCCCGAGGTACTTGGCGGCCTGGCCCAGGGTCAGCCACTCGGGGTTGGCGCCTGCCGCACCGGAGCGACTTGTCGGTCGATCAACCACCCACGAACCCCCTCGAAAACCTGACAGGACCTGAATTTACATACCCTAAGGTGAGGAAGACGTAACCGTCACGGTTCGGGTCAGCGGGGGCACCGTGCCCGGCTCGAGGGTGCGGATTCCGGTCTGCGCGCCTCCCGGCCGTGGAGCACTCTCGAGCGCCTGGCCAACCGCGACGCCCGCCACGAAGACGACGACGGCCGCAAGGGCACGGACCACCCAGACCAGCGCTCGGCGACGTCGCGCCCGGGTGCGCTCGTGGGCTCGCTGCTGCCTCCGGGCAAGCGAGGAGTGGATACCGGCCTCGTGTTCTTCCATCAGGGCCGGTAGTCGGTTGCTCCGTGGGCGTACTGCGCGAACGCCGCATCCTGGACGAGCGTCGTGTCTCGAACGCCCGCCCGCGCCTTCGGGGGCGTCGCTCTCAGGACGACCTCCCGCACCCACTCCTCCGAGCCCCGGTACGCGCCGGCAAGCTCGTTCAGGGTGTACGTCTGGCCTACCCGGCGCCGCAACTCGTCGACGACGGCATCGACGAGGAGGAGGAGGTGCCTGGAGCGTGCAGTTCCTTGCCCCGCCGCCTCGAGCCGTCGCCGACCGTCATCCCACTGGTACCGCACGTGGTCGACTGTCACTAGCGGGGGACCTCGGACGCCGAGGAACAGCGCGCGTCGGGACACCAGCGCTCGCCGACTTCCTCGACGATCTGCTCGCCCAGCTCGTAGCCCGGCCGCGCGAGCGCGAAGGCCGCGTGCGCGTGCAGGCATTTCAGCGCTCCGGTCTTCGTTCCGGCGATGCCTGCGTCGATCTCCGGCCGGAGCTCGCGCTGCTCGGTGTTCGCACGGTCGAGGCTTTCACCGAGCTCCGGGTTGCGCGACGCTGCCTCGCTCCATCGCTTGACCCCGCCGGCGGCCTCGCTGCGCGCCAGCTCGGCGACGAGCCAGGGGCAGGTCAGGTAGTACGTGGTCGGGAAGGGCGCGCCGTCCGGCCCGACCGCCGGCTGCTCCGTGACCGCGGGAAAGCCATGCACGCAGCGGACAGCGACCCGGCGAAACGGCCGTGCCGGTCTTCCGAGCTGCCATGAGACGACTGCCGGATCGTCCACGAGATCATCGTAGCCGCCCGCTTTCGTGACCCTGGAGGCCCTTCACGATGAACAACCGCTCCCCCGGGCGCACGAGGCCGATCCGCCGCGCCTCCTGCACGACGAACTGATCCGTCTCGGAGAGCGCCAGGCGTCGGGCCAGCTCCTGCCTCTCCCGCTCGAGCGTTCCGAGCTCCGCCCGGCGTGCTTCCACCTGGTCTCGCGCGTGCAAATACGAGCGCACGGGGTGAACGTACGCGAACGCGATCACACCGATGACCGCGACCGCGAGCCAGCGGAGAAGCGGAGAACGGCGCTTTCGACGGGAGCGAGACACGGGGCATCGCAATTCGCCCGCCTCGGACTACCTCCTTCTTAGATGGTTGATCGACAGTTCCCACGCCAATTACCGACCAACCATCTGGCCGCAGTTACGGTACGCCGGTGAGGCTCTTCTCAGAGGCGGCGGGCGAAGGGCCCGGAGTCGTGCTCATCCATGCCGGCATCTGCGACTCCCGCATGTGGGAGCCGCAATGGCGCTCGTTTCCCCACTCGCACAGGACCGTTCGCTACGACCTGCGCGGCTTCGGCCGCTCGCCGATCCCGCCGGGCTCTTACTCGAACGCCCGGGACCTCGTGGAGGTCCTCCAGGTGAACGGGCTCGAGAGTGCATCTCTCGTGGGCGTGTCGCTCGGCGGGCGCGTCGCGCTCGAGCTCGCGATCGCACGCCCCGAGCTCGTCGATCGCCTCGTCCTCGTCGGCCCGGGTCTTCCCGGTCACGCCTGGTCGGACGAGATCGAGGCGTTCGGGGCCGAAGAGGATGCAGCGCTCGAACGTGGTGACCTCGACGCTGCGGTCGAAGCGAACCTGCGAACGTGGGTTGACGGCACCCGGCGAAGCGCCTCGACGGTGGACGCGGTGCTTCGGGCGCAGGTAGGAGAGATGCAGCGCCGCGCGTTCGAGCTTCAGCTCCCGGTCGAGGGCGAGGCCGACGAGGAGCTGCTCGTGCCGGACACGGCCGAGAGGCTGGGCGAGGTGCAGGCTCGCTCACTTGTCGTGGTCGGCGACGACGACGTCTCCGACATGGCCGTGATCGCCGAGCGGCTGGAGCATGGCATCCCGGACGTGCGGCGCGCCTCGATCGCCGGCACAGCTCACCTCCCTAGCCTCGAGCGGCCGGATGAATTCGACGAGCTCGTCCTGGCGTTCCTCCAGGAGCACTAGCGCTAGGTTAGGCCGTCTCCACCTTGATCAGGTTCGTCGTGCCGGGGACGTTGACGGCGGTTCCCGCGGTGATGACGACGCGGTCGCCTGACTCGACGATGCCGGTCGAGCGCGCCGCTTCCAGGCTCGCCGCCCAGAGGTGCTCCACATCCACGCATTGCTCGATGAGAGCGGGTACGACTCCCCATTCGATCGCGAGCTGTTGCGCCGCATGGGGCTTGTGCGTGACGGCGATGACCGGCCGCCTGGGCCGGTGGCGGGCGACTGCGGACGCCGTCCGCCCGCTGTAGGTCGGCACGAGCACTGCAGCCGCCTCGAGCACCTCGGCGATGTCGCAGGCCGCATTCGACATTGCCTCCCCCACGGAGCGAAACGGCTCGTCCTGCGCAAGCTCGTGCCTGTACGCGAGGCTCGGCTCGACGGCGCGGGCGATCTTGTCCATCGTCTGAACGCTCTCGATCGGGAAGCGTCCGACCGCGGTCTCCCCCGAGAGCATGAGCGCCGAGGTGCCGTCGAGGATCGCGTTGGCGACGTCGCTTGCCTCGGCTCGAGTGGGCTCGGGCTGGTTCAGCATCGACTCGAGCATCTGCGTTGCCGTGATCGCCGGCTTCCCGCGCTCGAGCGCAGCCTGAAGGATGCGCTTCTGGACGAGGGGCACTTCGGCGGGGCCGATCTCGACTCCCAGGTCCCCCCTCGCGACCATCACCGCATCTGCGACCCGAAGGATGCCGGTCAGGTCGTCGAGCGCCTCGGCCTTCTCGATCTTCGCGATCACGAGGGCCTCGGAGCCCGCGGCGTGGAGAAGCTCGCGGAGCTCCCGCACGTCGTTGGCCGAGCGGACAAACGAAAGAGCCACGTAGTCCACGTCGAGGCCCAGCGCGAAGTCCAGGTCGCGCCGGTCCTTGTCGGTGAGCGACGGAACGGGGATGGGGACGCCCGGAACGTTCAGGCCTTTGTGGGCGTTGACGATCCCGCCCACCACGACCGTGCTCATGACACGGCCTCCTTCGACGCCTTCGACGCGAAGGCGGACGCGACCGTCGTCGATCAGGACGTCGTGGCCGGGCTGGAGGACCTCCGGGAGAACTGGAGGACTCACGGTCAGGTCGCCGGGAGAGCTGTCACCGTCGCCGGTCAGTGCCACCAGGTCGCCCGGCGCGAGCTCCAGCGGGGCCTTCAGGTCTCCGATCCGGAGCTTCGGGCCTTGCAGATCGGCGATCAGGGCGAGCGGCCGGCCGGCGCGCGCCTGCGCGTCGCGGATGAGGTGGGCGCCTTCAGCGTGGTCTGCGTGCGCGCCGTGCGAGAAGTTCAGTCGCGCCGCGTCCATGCCCGCGTCGACGAGCGCGTCGATCATCTCTGGGGAAGAGGAGGCGGGGCCGATCGTGCAGACGATCTTCGTGCGACGGTGGCCGCTGTTCACCCCGGTCACGGTAGCCGAGAGACCTGAAGGCACCGGCCCGAGCGTCCAACCCGTTATCCCCCGGGGGACCCCCTGATTACTGGCTCCCCCGCGATCTAGCGTATGTCGCCCGGGCGCGCACGTGGCGCGCAATTCGTGCCGAGAGCTCCACGCAATCGCGAAGAATCAGGCGGCACGGGGAAATGCGGACCAGCCTGGGTACTCGGCGCGGTCGCCAAGCTCCGCCTCGATCCGGAGAAGCTGGTTGTACTTGGCAACGCGATCGGTTCGAGAGGGTGCGCCCGTCTTGATCTGGCCGGCGCCGGTGGCAACAGCCAGGTCCGCGATCGTCGTGTCCTCCGTCTCGCCCGAGCGATGTGAGATGACCACCGCGTACCCGTGAGAGCGCGCGAGCCCGATCGCGTCCAACGTCTCGGTCAGGGTCCCGATCTGATTCACCTTCACGAGGATCGCGTTCGCGACACTTTCCTCGATCCCGCGCTGAAGGCGGTCAACGTTCGTAACGAAGAGGTCATCGCCCACGAGCTGAACCCGACTGCCGATCCGATCGGTCAACTTGCGCCAGGCGGCCCACTCGTCCTCGGCGAGACCGTCCTCGATCGAGACGATGGGATGGGTATCGGTGAGGCTCGCCCAGAAGTCGACCATCTCGTCCGGATCCGCTTCACGCCCTTCGAATCGGTAGCGCTCGTCGGCCCAGAACTCTGTTGCGGCGGGATCGAGCGCGAGTGCCACGCGGTCGCGGTGCCCTGCCCGTTCGGCTGCCGTGAGCACCACCTCGATCGCCTCCTCGCTGGAGCCGAGGTCCGGTGCGAAGCCGCCCTCGTCCCCGACCGCGGTCGCCAGGCCGCGCTCGTGCAGGAGATCCCGGAGCGCATGGAAGGTCTCCGCGCCGATTTCGAGCGCCTCGGCGAACGACTCGGCACCGGCCGGAACGACCATGAACTCCTGCAGGTCGAGCGTGTTCTGGGCGTGCGCCCCCCCGTTGACGACGTTCATCATCGGGACGGGCAAGACGTGCGCGTCGTCCCCGCCGATCCAGCGGTACAGCGGCAACCCCGCATCAGCCGCGGCGGCTTTCGCGGCAGCGAGCGAACACCCGAGGATCGCATTCGCGCCGAGCCGGCTCTTGTTGTCGGTGCCGTCGAGCTGAATCAGCAGCTCATCGACGCCGCGCTGATCTCCGGGATCCCGGCCGGTGAGGGCCAATGCGATCTCTCCACGAACGTGCCCCACCGCATGGAGGACCCCCTTGCCGCCGAAAACGTTCTTATCGCCGTCTCGAAGCTCGACTGCCTCGAACCGCCCGGTCGAAGCACCCGAGGGAACGGCCGCGCGGCCCACTGCGCCGGACTCGAGCGCAATCTCGACCTCGACGGTGGGGTTTCCGCGAGAGTCCAGGATCTGGAGGGCGCGCACGGACCGGATCGGCGAGCTCACCGGGCGCCGGCCTCCTTGGCCCGGTCGAACAGGCGATCCTGCTCCTCGAGTGGAAGCTCCCCGAAGGCCCGCCCTTCCGCCGCCGCGAGCCGCGCGGCCTCCTCGACGCGCGCGACGAAGCGACTGGAGGCGGCGCGAAGCTCGAGCTCCGGGTCGACGTTCAGGCGCCGGGCGACGTTCACCCAGGAGAACAGCACGTCGCCGAGCTCGGCCGCGAGGGCGGGGTCCGGCTCGGTCTCGGGAGCGGGGCCGGGCACACGGGCGAGCTCGTCGCGCAGCTCCTTCAACTCCTCGTCGAGATCGGCCAGCGCCCCGGCGAGATCCGGGTACTCGAAGCCGACGCTCACAGCGCGACGTTGCACCTTGCGAGCGTAAGCGAGCGCGGGAAGATTCCCGGGGAGGTCATGGAAGATGCCCTGCCGTCCCTCCTGCTCGGTCTTCAGCTCTTCCCAGCGTGCCTTGACGGCGCCCGGTGACTCGAGGGAGTCCGCGGCGAACACGTGCGGGTGCCGCCGGACGAGCTTCGCATGCAGGCCGCCCGTGACCGCCGCCAGATCGCCGGCGCCCCGCTCCTCGAGGAGCAACGAGAGGAAGACGACCTGGAAGAGCAGGTCGCCGAGCTCCTCGGCGAGCTTCTCGTCATCCCCCGCCAAGGCTGCGTCGGCGACCTCGTAGGCCTCCTCGACCGTGTGGGGGACGATCGTCCGAGCCGTCTGTTCACGATCCCACGGACAGTCCCGGCGCAGCCGTTCAGCGAGCTCTTGGAGCTCGGAGATCGCTTCCCCGAGTCCGTGACCGCCCGTCACGGGTTCTAACCGGTGGTCTGGGGCTGGGTCTGCGTCGTGGTGGCAGGTGGCTTGTAGCCGGCCGCGTACACGACTTCCCCGGCGTACTTCGCCTGCGTCTGCTTGAGCCAGGTGTCACTGGCGGCGCTCTGCTTCTTCTGCTTGAGCTGCTGCTCGATGGTGGGCTTCGCCTCGCTGAGCTCGGTCACCTCGATTGGAGCGAGCGCTTCGATGATGTGCCACCCGAACTCGGTCTTCACCGGCTTCGAGATCTCGCCTTCGTCGATCGAAAACGCGATCTTGTCGAAGGGCGCAACCGTCTGGCCCTTGCTCACGGTTAGCTTGCCGCCCTGCTTGGCGGAGCCCTCGTCTTGCGAAAACTTCTTCGCAAGCGCTGCAAAGCTCGCGCCTCCCGTGAGCTCCTTGTGGAGCTCGTCGGCCTTCTGCTTCGACTTGACGAGAATGTGCCGGACTTCCCGAGGCTTCGTGAACTGCTCCTCGTTGTCCTGGTAGTACTTCTCGATCTCCGCCTCCGGCACCTTGATGCTGCCGGTCACCTTCTTGAAGATCTTCCCCTGGAGGAGCTGGTCCTCGATCTCCGCGCGGGCCTGCTCCTCGGTCAGCCCGAGCTTCTTGAGCTCGGCCTGAAGCTTCTCGTCGCTCCCGCCGAAGTTTGTCTTCTTCAGCTCGTTGAGCCGCTTGGTGACCTCGTCGTCCGTCACTTTCACGCCGAGGTTCTCGGCCTCGCTCCTGAACTCGTAGCGCTGGACGAGAAACTGCACGGCTCGCACCTTGAGGTCGTTGTACTCGGGAGATCCGACCGCCGGGAAGGGCCGCTTCTGTGCCTTGTAGCTCTGCTTGGCCCGAGCGAGGAGCGCGTCGTACTCCGCCTTCGGCACCTCCTGGTCTCCGACGAGCGCGATCGCGTCGACCGGGACGTCTTTGGCGGTCTTCTCGTCGGAGCCCCCACCGCACGCGGCCAGGCCCAGTGCAAGCGCACAGGCAAAGCAGAGCATGGGTGTCTTACGGAGAGGAAACATCATGAAAAAAGCGGCTGTCGCTAGGCGGCGAGCCGGAGTTCAAGCATAGCATCGACTAGCGACAGCGCCTCCCTAAAAGAGGGGGTCCGGCGCGTCACCTCACGACGCGCACTCGAGTAGACGGCCGTGTCGGCAATGCGGCGCAGCTCCCGCAGCTCGCCCGAGCCGAGGACAAGCGGGCCGACTGACGCGCGGCCGCTTCGGAACACGAGGAAGTCGGCGCCGAGCCGCGCTACCTTCAGCTTCACCTCCTGGATCCGGAAGAGGTTCTCGACCGGCTCCGGGACCTCGCCGTACCTGTCCTCGACAGCCGCGTGGATTTCCCTCAGCTCGTCCTCCGTCTCCGCGAGCGCGAGACGCCGGTGCAGGTCGATCTTCTGCGCCTCGGCGTCGATGTACGACGCCGGCACAAAGGCGTCGATCTGGGCGTCGACCCGAACCGGGCGCCCGACGGCGCGCCGGGCGCCCGAAAGCTCGGCCACGGCCTCGCCGAGCAGCTCGAGGTAGAGCTCGAAGCCGATCGCGGCGACGTGCCCGGACTGCTCCGCTCCCAGGAGATCGCCGGCGCCCCGGATCTCGAGGTCTCGCATCGCGATGTTGAAGCCGGCACCGAGCTCCGTGTGGTCCGCGAGCGCGGCGAGCCGTGCACGCGCTTCTGCCGTCAGCTCCTGACTGTCGGGGTAGAAGAGGTAGGCGTGGGCGGGGACGTCGCTCCGGCCCACGCGCCCTCTGATCTGGTAGAGCTGGGAGAGCCCGAGCGCGTCCGCGCGCTCCACCACGAGCGTGTTCGCCTCGGGGATGTCGAGGCCCGACTCGATGATCGTGGTCGAGACCAGGACGTCGGCATCCCCTGCGAGGAAGGTCAGCATCTGCTTCTCGAGCTCCCGCTCCGGGAGCTGGCCGTGCGCGACGATGAACCGAAGCTCGGGGCAGAGCTGCCGGAGGTGCTCGGCCGCATCCTCGATCGACTCGACGCGGTTGTGGAGGTAGAACGACTGCCCTTCCCGGTCGTGCTCTCGCCGCAGAGCGAGTTGGACGGCCTCCTCGTCGAACTCGCCGACGTGCGTCCGGATCGGGCGCCTGCCCTCGGGCGGAGTCTCGATCACGGAGATGTCGCGAAGCCCGGAGAGAGACATGTGGAGCGTCCGCGGGATCGGCGTCGCAGTCAGGGCGAGCACGTCGACCTCGAGCCGGAGCTGGCGCAGGAGCTCCTTCTGCGCGACGCCGAAACGCTGCTCCTCGTCGAGGATCACGAGGCCGAGGTCCTTGGCGGCGACGTCGCGTGAGAGCACCCGGTGCGTCCCGATCAGGACGTCCACCCGCCCCGCTTCGAAGTCGGCCAGGATCCGCTTCACGTCCGCCGGCTTCCGGAACCTCGAGATCATCTCGACGTTGACCGGAAAATCGCGATAGCGCTCGCGAAACGTGTTCCAGTGCTGCTGGGCGAGGATGGTCGTGGGTGCGAGGAAGAGCGTCTGCTTTCCGGCCACCGCGACGGCGAACGCAGCCCGAATCGCCACCTCGGTCTTCCCGAAGCCGACGTCTCCACACACGAGGCGATCCATCGGCCGGGGGGTCTCGAGGTCCTCCTTGACGGCCTCGATCGCCCGCTGCTGGTCGGGCGTCTCAACATAGGGGAAGCTGGCTTCGAGCTGCTCCACGAGATCGCCCTCGACGTCGTAGGCGACTCCCTCTGCCCGCTGGCGCTGCGCGTAGAGCGCAAGTAGCTCGCCGGCAAGCTCCCGGGCCCCGGCCCTGGCGCGGGTCTTGACGAGCTGCCAGGCCTTCCCACCGAGCTTCGAGAGCGCTGGCTCGGCCCCGCCCGCGCCGACGTAGCGCGACACTTTCCCGATCTGCTCGTGCGGGACGTACAGGCGGTCGTCGCCCCGGAAAGCGAGGAAGAGGTAGTCCCGCGTGACGCCCGCGACGGTCTTCGTCTCGAAGCCGAGCAGCTTCCCGATCCCGTGGTCCTCGTGGACGACGTAATCGCCGGTTCGCAGGTCGGCGAAGCTCTGGAGCGCGCGGCCGAGCCTGGCATCGGCGCGCGGCGGGCGCTTGCGGAAGACCTGTGTGTCCGGCAGGAGCACCAGCCCGAGGTCGCGCGAGACGAATCCGCGCCGCGCGGGAGAAACGGCGAAGACGAGGCCCGGCTCGTTCGGCAACGGGTCGCCCACGTCGAGGAGCACCGGCTCGATCCGGCGCAAGAGCGCCTTCGTCCTCAGGGCCTCCCCGCGGTGGGCGAACGTCACCACGACCCGATTCCCGCCGCGCACGAACCCGCCCAGGTCGCGCTCGGCCTCGGAGAGACCCCGTGCCGCGACCGCCGGGCGCTGCGCCTCGAAGGCATACGGCTGCCCGGACGGAAGCTCGCTCAGGTCGATGGCACCCTTGAGTGAAACGCCGCCGACGAATTCCTCCTCCCACACCTTTCGAACCTCGTCTGCCTCCCACACCAGATCGGGTGGTCCGAGCGGGGCGACGAGGTCGTTCGGGATCTCGTGCGCGCCGAGCGCCCCAAGCTCGGGGTCGGAGAGATCCAGCCGCCGTTCGACGGCCGGGTGGATCGTCGCGTATTCGAGCACGCGCAGGGCCCGTTGTGTGAAGGCCGAGAAGGCGCGAATCGACTCCACCTCGTCCCCGAAGAGCTCGATGCGAATCGGCTCGCGGCCCGTGGACGGGAACACGTCGACGATGCCGCCGCGGACCGCGAACTGGCCTCGTTCCTCGACCCGCTCGACGCGCTCGTAGCCGGCGAGGGCGAGTTCCGCGACCAGCTCCTCGGAGCCCGGCTCGGAGCCGACCCGGACGTGCATTGTCTCCGGGCGCGACCGGGGCGGCGGCAGCAGATCTGCCATCCCGAGGGCCGAGGCGCAGACGAGCCCCCCGCTGGCGAGGATCTCGAGGGCCCGCGCTCGCTCGCCGACCAGGTGGGGAGGTGGCCGGAGGCCGGTCTCC
>DASQGA010000043.1:0-1601 GCA_035632855.1 Gaiellaceae bacterium
GAGCTCGAGGCGTCGGTCGAGCGCGCGGGCGGACACGTGCACTGGGCCCGGGACGCGGCCGAGGCGAACCGGATCGTGACCGGGATCGTGCAGGCGCACGACGCGCACGAGGTCGTGAAGGTCAAGTCGCTGACGACCGACGAGATCGGCCTGAACGAGGCCCTCGCCGAGGCGGGGATCGACGCGGTCGAGACGGACTTCGCCGAGCTCATCCTGCAGCTCGACGGCGACTGGTCGTCGCACATCCTCGTCCCGGCGATCCACCGGAACCGCACGGAGATACGCGACCTCTTCCTGCGCGAGCTCGACGTGGACGACCTGACGGACGAGCCGGCCGACCTGGCCGAGGCCTCGCGCCTCCACCTTCGCCGGAAGTTCCTGCAGGCCCGGGTCGGCGTGAGCGGCGCCAACTTCGCCGTCGCCGAGACCGGCACGGTCTGCGTCGTCGAGTCCGAGGGGAACGGGCGCATGTGCGTGACCCTCCCGCCCGTCCTCGTCACGGTCATGGGGATCGAGAAGGTCGTGCCGACCTGGCAGGACCTCGAGGTCTTCCTCCAGCTCCTCCCCCGCTCCTCGACCGGCGAGCGCATGAACCCATACACGTCGCTCTGGACCGGGCCTACCGCCGGCGACGGGCCCGAGGAGTTCCACCTCGTCGTCCTCGACAACGAGCGCACGGCCGTCCTCGCCGACGAGGTGGGCCGCCAGACGCTCAACTGCATCCGCTGCAGCGCCTGCCTGAACGTCTGCCCGGTCTACTCGAGGACGGGCGGCCACGCCTACAACTCGGTCTACCCGGGGCCGATCGGGGCGATCCTGACCCCGCAGCTCCGCGGCCTGGAGGGCGGCTCAGCCTCGCTTCCGTTCGCGTCGAGCCTCTGCGGCGCCTGCGCCGATGTCTGCCCGGTCAAGATCGACATCCCGGAGGTGCTCGTCCACCTGCGCGGCGAGGTCGTCCGCCGCCATGCGAGCAGGCTCGACGGAGAGGGAGCGGCCATGCGGGCGACGGCGTGGGCCTTCGCCGAGCGCCGCCGCTACGAGCGCGCCCAGAAGCTCGCCCGCGTGGGCCAGTGGCCGCTCGCCCGCGGAGGGAAGATCCGCCGCCTGCCAGGCCCGCTCGCCGGCTGGACGCAGGCGCGCGATCTCCGCCCCGTCCCGCGCGAGAGTTTCCGCGACTGGTGGAAGAGGCGCTCGTGAGCGCGGCGCGCGAGGAGATCCTGGCGCGTGTGCGTGAGGCGATCCGCGACGTGCCGGCCGGCGAACGGCCGGAAGACGTCACGGTGGCGCGCGACTATCGGCGGCGCACCGAGGACACGCCCGAGAAGATCGTCGACCGCTTCGCCGAGCGCGTGGCCGACTACAACGCGACCGTGGCGCGCGTCGAGACGAGCGAGCTGGCGGCGGCGCTCGGGCAGGCCTGCGAGGAGCGCAGCGCCCGGCGGCTCGTCGTTCCCGAGGAGCTTCCGGCGGAATGGCGACCGGACGGGGTCGAGCTCGTCGTCGACGAAGGGCTCGAGCCGGACGAGTTGGACGGGCTCGACGGCGTCCTCACCGGCTGCGCGCTCGGCATCGCCGAGACGGGCACGCTCGTCCTCGACGGG
>DASQGA010000044.1:0-4836 GCA_035632855.1 Gaiellaceae bacterium
CATCAGACGCCGGCAGGACAGCTGTACGTCTCGCGCGGGCTCGGCACGAGCTTCGTGCCGTTCCGGTTCCTCGCCCGGCCCGAGGTGACGCTCTTGCGGCTCGAGCGGGCACACTAGTCTCGTCATGGCCTACCGGCTCCATCCGCTGACTCAGGTCTCGCTCGCCCACGCGCCGCCTCCCTGCGTTGAGTGCGTCTTCTGGCAGACCGGCGGCCGGCGGCCGGCGGCGAAAGCCAGTTGGGCAGACCGGGTCGAGGAGGATTGGGGGGCGTGGGGGACGCTCTACTACGGTGACGAGAGGCTTCTGGGTGCGATGCAGTTCGCCCCGTCCGAGTACTTCCCGCGGGCGCAGGAGCTACCGGCCGGACCACCGTCGCCGGACGCAATCCTGATCACGTGCGCCTACCTGGTGGATCTGCAGACGCCGTGGGTGATGCAGAGTCTCTTCCTCTCTGCGATCGGCGAGGCGCGCGATCGCGGCGTGAAGGCGATCGAGACGTTCGGCTACCGCTATCCAGAGAACACGGACGGCTACGAGCGCTTCGTCGTCCACCGCACGATCTTTCCGACCGACTTCCTCGCCGACTTCGGATTCCGTCCACTTCGCTGGGAAGGACCGGTCGCTCTGGCGCGCCTCGAGCTCGGAGGGCTTCAGCCGGTCCTGGAGGGCAGCCGGGCCAGCGTGATCCGGCGCGTGAAGGAGGCCTTCACGCCCGCCCCCGTACCCCAGCGCCCCTAATGGCCACGTCCCGGGGCCTGGCTAGGCCGCGAGGAGGTTCCGCGAGAGGAGGTGCTCGGCGATCTGGACGGCGTTCAGGGCGGCGCCCTTGCGAAGGTTGTCGTTCACGACCCAGAGGCAGAGACCCCGCTCCACCGTCGGGTCGCGGCGAACGCGCCCCACGAGCACCTCGTCCCGCCCGGCAGCGTCGACAGGCGTGGGAAGGTCGGCCAGGGCGATGCTCGGCGCAGCCGCAAGCGCCTCGCGTGCCGCTTCGACGGACAGCTCCCTTTCGGTCTCGATCCAGACGGCTTGCGCGTGGCCGACGAGGACCGGGACTCGTACGCAGGTCGCCTGGAGCGGGAGCTCGGGCAGGCCGAGGATCTTCCGGGTCTCCGCGCGGAGCTTGTATTCCTCCGAGAGCTCGTCACCGTCGAGATCCCAATCCATCGCCAGGTTGCCAGCGGCCGGCGCCGTCGCTCGGAGCTTCTCGATTCCCGCATCACCTGCCCCCGACACCGACTGATAAGTGGCGAGGCGCACTCGAGCGAGGCCCGCTGCGTCGTGCAGCGGCTTGAGCGCACACGTGAGCTGGATCGCCGAGCAGTTGGGGTTGGCGACGATGCGGTCGCCGTTCAGGAGCTCGTCGTTGACGCCGGCCACGATGAGGGGAATGCCGTCGGTGAGGCGGTAGGCGTCCGATTTGTCGATGCACACGGTGCCGCCCGCGGCCGCCGGGGGAACGAGCTCGAGGCTGGTCTCCGTACCGACCGAGAAGAACGCGAGATCGAGGTCTCCGGCCGCGAGAGTCTCGGGCGTGGCCTCCTCGACGAGCAGGTCACCGCCCCCGAACGGGATTCGCTTGCCAGAGGATCGGGCCGAGGCGAGCGCTCTCACGTCGCCGAGGTTGCGATCCGCGAGGAGCTCGAGCGTGACCGTGCCGACAGCGCCGGTCGCTCCGACGACTCCGATCCTCGGCGTCAAGCGTGCTGCCTCTCGGCGTCCGGGGAGGAAAGCTCGAACGCGTCGTGGAGCGCACTGACCGTTCGCTCGACGTCCTCGTGCGGTACGTAGAACGCGATCTTGATCGGCGACGTGGTCAGGAACCGCGGCTCCACGCCGAGTTCGTCGAGCGTCGCGAACGCCTTGGCCGCGATCCCCGGATGGCTCTTCATCCCCGCTCCGACGATGCTCACCTTCCCGAGGTCGTCGGTCTCGGACCACTGCGCTCCGAGCTGCTCCAGGGCCGACGCGATCTCGGCTCGGTCTGCCAGCGGCGCCGAGAAGACGATCTCCTCGCCGGTCTGAATGATCGTGTCCACGTTCACCGACGCGTCCGCGAGGGCCTGGAAGAGGGCGGCCCGCCGTGCTCCGTCCACGCGGTAGAGCGCCTCCTCGAGGGTGTGGGTGACCCCGGAGATCATCGCCTTCTCGAGCATTCGCTCGTCCTCCTCCCTGATCCACGTGCCTTCCTCGCTGGTGAAGGTCGAGCGCACGTGGAGCCTCACTCCATGATTCCGGGCGAACTCGACCGAGCGTAGCTGAAGGACCCGCGCACCAGAGGCCGCCATCTCGAGCATCTCCTCGAAGCTGACCGCGTGGAGCTTGCGCGCCCCCGGAACGACCCGCGGGTCGGCGGTGAAGACGCCGTCGACGTCGGTGTAGATCTCGCACGCGTCGGCTCCCAGCGCCGCGGCGAGCGCCACGGCCGTCGTGTCGGAGCCGCCCCGACCGAGCGTCGTGATGTCGAAGGCGGTCGAGACACCCTGGAATCCGGCTACGAGGACGATCCGGTCTTCGTCCAGCGCCTCGTGGATCCGCCGGGCGCGCACCTCGATGATCTTGGCCTTACCGTGAACGGTGTCGGTGACGATTCCAGCCTGCGAGCCGGTGAGGGAGACCGCATCCAGCCCGAGATCGGAGATCGCCATCGCGACAAGCGAGCAGGAGATCCGCTCGCCGACTGAGATGAGCATGTCGAGCTCCCGCGGCTTTGGGCGCAGCGACACGTCGTAGGCAAGCGCGACGAGCTCGTCGGTATGCCGGCCCATGGCCGACACGACGCCGACGACACGCTGGCCGCGGCCGCGTGCGGAAACGAGGCGCTCGGCGACCCGTCGGATCTTCTCGGGGTCGGCGACGGACGTTCCGCCGAACTTCATGACCACGGTCCCGAGGCTCGCGGCAGGCGGGTCCGGCTCGACCCGAGCGACGGTCTCAAAGGCGGTTTCGGTCATGCGCCGATTGTAGGCGCGGGCTCGGAGAGTTCGGCCGTTAAAAAGCGCTGAACCGGTCGACCCGAGGGTCTTCCGGTTCAGCACGGCTGATCTTATCCCGACCGGGTCCGGATTCAACCTCGCCAAGAACAAAAGTTCGCTGTTAGCGGGAAAAATCTTCGAAATTACATCTCGCGGCGTCCCGCGAGCGCCCGCCCGAGCGTCACCTCGTCGGCGTATTCGAGGTCGCCCCCCACGGGCAGCCCGCTCGCCAGTCGCGTGACACGCGTCCGGTCGCGCAGGCGATCGGCGAGAAAGGACGCAGTCGCTTCCCCGGTCATGTTCGGGTTGGTGGCGAGGACAACCTCCTGGACGCCGTTTCGCTCCACCCGCGTAAGCAGCTCGTCGATCTTCAGGTGCTCGGGCTCGACACCGTCGAGGGGCGAAAGCGCGCCTCCGAGCACGTGGTACACGCCCCGGAAGGCCGCCGTCCGCTCCATGGAGATGAGGTCGGCGGGCTGCTCCACGACGCAGATCACCGAGCGGTCCCGCCGCCCGTCGCGGCAGATGAGGCAGAGCTCCTCTTCGGTCAGGTTCCCGCACTCGGCGCAGAAGCGGATCCGCTCCTTGACCTCGCGGATCGCGTCTGCAAGCGCAAGCGCCTCCTCCTTGGAGAGCCGGAGGATGTGGAACGAGAGCCGCTGCGCGGTTCGCGTCCCGATTCCAGGCAGACGCGAAAGCTGCGCGATCAGGTTGTCGACGGCCGGGCTGAACACCAGGCCATTGTGCCTAGCCCGCTACAGGCCTGGAAGCCCCAGTCCGCCGAGTCCGCCCATCACGCCGCCGAGCTTCGACTGCATCAGGTCCTGGGAGCTTCGGAGCGCCTCGTTGACGCCGGCGACGACGAGATCCTCGAGCGACTCGGGGTCGTCCGGGTCGATCGCGTCCTTGGCGATCTTCACCTCCACGATCTCTCCGCCCCCGGTCGCCTTGACCGTGACCATCCCGCCTCCGACCGAGGCCTCCACCGTCTCCTTGGCGAGCTCCTCCTGGGCCTTGGCCATCTCCGCCTGCATCTGCTGCACCTGCTGCAGCATCTTGTTCATGTCCATCTTCACGTTAGTGCCCTCCCCAACGGCCTTGTTTGCTCACGCCAGGTTACGGCAGGTCCGGCTAGACCCGCTGAGATCGGTAGAGAGTTGGGTAGAAACTGTGAGCGGCTGGTGCGCCCGCATGCGCGTCTAATTGCCTGACCCCTGGTCGCTGACGAGTAGGGAGACGACGTTCCGACCGGGCTGAGGAGTCCCCTGTCGGCCCCCAAAGGTAATCGTCTCCCTGCTCCTCAGCCCTCAGTCCACGCGGATCGCCCGGGCTCCCTGGTTCTTTGCACACCAGACGCGGAGATACAGGTCGAGTTCGAGGCGAGCGGCGTCCTCACGCAAAGGCCATCCGAAGCGAACGTCCACTGTCTTCGCGCCGGTTCGGGCGACGATCAAATGCGCCGCTCGCAGCGACTCGATCAAGTCGTCGACCAGAGTTGGGTCGCTTACTTCGATTTCCACTTGCCGCAGTCGCCCCCACGAGTTGCCGCACACTCCGCCCTACCTCTCACTCTCGTCAGAAAGGGTCAGCCGTCAAGGCTGCGGGAGGAGCAAGCAACCGCCGGACGAACACCACTCGGGGAGCCCGGCCTCTCTTCCCCGGAGAGGGTGCGCCCGGCTCTGCCGCAAAGGACCGGATTGTCTCCGGGCTCCCTTCTAACCTTGCGCGCTGGTTCGTTCAGGTAAACCGCCCCTGACAGATCGCTTACCGACCCTGAGCGCGGCGTATCCTGACGACGTGCTCTTCTACGGCGTCGTCAGCGCCCAGACTGAGAAGGTCGTCGAGTTCCCAGAAGAGATA
>DASQGA010000045.1:0-6453 GCA_035632855.1 Gaiellaceae bacterium
CGTCGCAGCCGCCAGGCTCGCCACATGGGCGACCAGCTCGTCGCGGGCGACCCCCTGATCGGGCTTGCCGATCGACCAGGCGAACCCGGCGCTGGTTGTCGCGAGAGCCTCGAACCCGCACGATTCGAGCAGCCGGGCGGAACCGACGTCCCACGGGTTTGGCAGCACGAACAGCTGCTCTCGGTCGTGGAGAGCTCGGAAGCGCGCCCGACGATCGGCGGCAGACGCGGGCAACGATCAGTGGCGACCCTGGTCGAGCGCCCAGTAGTCACGGTGCTCGACAACGAGGCCGTCGGCGCGAAAGCGCAGCAGGGTCGTCCCGGCAAGTGTCGTCTCCCTGCCCTCGTAGACGAGCACGGCGCGGTACTCGACCGCGGCGCGGTCGGCGTCGACGAGTGGCTTGCCGAAGCGGCACTCGGCCTCACCCTCCTCCTCGGCGAAGACGCGGCGGACGTACTGTCTCGCGTCCTCCGGCTCGCGGAAGGGGTGCGCGCGGAAGTCGGCCTCGGGCGCGTAGAGGGCAGCTATCGCCTCGACGTCCTTAGACGGCCAGGCCCGCGCCCACGTGTCCGCCCAGTTGCGCGCGGCCGTCCGCGCGTCGGAGGCAGTCGATCTCGTTGCGTCCATGGTTTTTGCAGTCTAGGCCGGTGTCCAGCGCGGAAGCGGGGCAAGATGAAAAGCCGCGGTACGCGCGCGGCTCCCAGAGACGCGGCGGCGCTCAGTCCTCGACCGTTCCCCTCGACGCCGCCGCCAGCCGCTCGATCTCCTCGTCCGTGAACCCGAGCAGCCGCTTGGCGCCGACGTTGACGACCCGGCCCGACCCCATCTCCTCGGCTCCGAGGCGCACGAGCGGGATCGGAGAGGCGACGCCCTCCTCGTCGTGCTGCGCCTTGAAGTCCTCGAGCGAGGCCTTCGCGTGGGCGTACGCGGCCTCGTAGTCCTGGCCGGTCTGCGCCGCGAGCAGGCGCGACCACTTGACGCCGAACTGGCCATGGAAGACCTCGTCGGCCATCTCGTAGTCCTTGAGCAGCGCGGAGAGCTCGTCGCCAAGCTCGCGGAACGCATCCCGGTGCTGGGTCTGCGTGTCGGTCGAGACCTCGCCTTCGGCGATGACGTTGATCATGATGATCCGCTCGAGCGTGCCCGCTTCCCGGGCGAACTCCTCGTACCCGGGCGCCTTCGCGGGGAACTGGCCGACGTGACCGCCCCAGCGGTCGAGGACGTCGAGAAGGAGCTCCACGTGTCGCGCCTCGTCCCAGCAGATGCGTGCCGCCTCGAGCGAGAACTGCCACGGCAGGTCCGGGAACTCGTAGACGTACCGGCCGAAGATGTCGATCGCCTCGGTCTCGGAGAACACGAGCTCGTGGACGCACCGCTGCATGGCCGTCTCGAAGTCCTCGGGGTAGGGCGGCATGGGATCGTCGTAGGCGAGCCTCTCGACAACGGCCGGCCAGACGGGACTCGGCACGTCGACTGGCGCCGCGCCGACGAAGTCGCCCTGGATGAGCCCGCCGTCAGCAGCGTCGAGATCCCAGAGCGCGCCGGGCGGTGGCCCGCCCCACGCGACGCCGCGGGCAGCAAGGAGCGCGAGACCGAGCTCGAGGTGCTGCTCCTCCTCCGCGATGATCCGCCTGAGGATCCGGACGGTCGGCTCGTCGACGTACGGCGGACAGCCCTCGAGGTGGCGGCGGAGGTCGGCGAGAAGAGCGGGCTTCACGACACGGAAGACGGCGGCGAGCACCTGCCACGGATCGTCCGCCCGCTCGAGCCGCGTAAGGGTCGAGGCGGTCCGCCGACGGAGCAGGGCAACGTCGGGCTCGGCGACCCGCAGCTCGAGGAGCCGCGCTTCGAGAAGCGCGGCGTGCTCGGCGTCCTCGTAGACGACCTTGGCGAACGCGATCTTCTCGGAGAGCTCGGGCATGCGCGCGATCCAGCCGCCGAGGAGCCGGGCGAGCTCGACTTCGAGCGTGTACAGAACACCCAGCCCGGTCGCGTTCGTGGGCACGTCGTGCCACGTCTCCGGGCCGATCCTGCGGAAGTCCTTGACCGTGCGGGACATCTCGTTCCTCCTCTAGTCGCGCCCCGCCGTGGGGGCAAAGCTCATGATGACGAGCCCGCGGGCGCCCGTCTCGCTCGTGTAGTGCGGAAGGTCGGCCGGGAACCAGAGAGCGTCTCCGCCAACGCCGAAGATTCGTCTGCCGGCGGATAGCTGCGGACGTCGCTGGAGGCGCTAGGCATCCAGCGTCATCTCCTTCGCGGTTCCGTAGCCGCCGCCGCCGGGCGTGTCGATGGTGACCACGTCTCCCGGCTGCAGGCGCATGCGCACCTTCGGGGGCAGCTCGACACCGTTTACGCGGTTCCTGCCTCGCGCCCCGGGCTCTCCCCCACGCGCCCCCTTGGGCTGGTGTCTCCGCCTGTCCGCCAGGATCGAGAGTTCGCATGCCTCCAGGACCCGGAGCGAGCGCGTGACGCCGTCCCCGCCCCGGTATTCGCCTCGGCCGCCGGTCCCGTCCCGGAGCCGGTACTCCTCGACCTGAATGGGGTATGCGAGCTCGAGTGCCTCGATCGGCGTGTTGAGCGTGTTCGACATCGCGACGTGCACGCCCGATGGGCCGTCGGCCCAGGCGCAGGCGCCCTGCCCGCCGCCGATCGTCTCGTAGTACGTGAAGCGCGAGTTCCCAAGCGTGACGTTGTTCATCGTGCCCTGCCCCTGGGCCGGAGCCTCGGCCGCGCCCGCGAGTGCCAGGAGGAGGCAGTCGACGATGCGACTCGAGGTCTCGACGTTCCCGGCGGCCACCGCGGCGGGACGTTCCGCGTTGACGAGTGAGCCGTTGGGTGCACGGACGGTGACCGGTGCGTGAGCGCCGCCTGCGGCCGGCAGATCCGGATCCGTGACGACCTGGATCACGAAGTAACAGGCCGCCTCCGTGACCGCGATCGGGCAGTTCAGGTTGCCGACGAACTGCTCCGCCGTGCCGTCGAAGTCGATCTCGACCGAATCGCCTCGGATCACGACGGTGGCGGCGATCGTCAGGTCGCCGGCCGCCGTCTCGACTGTCTCCTCCGCCGCGTAGGAACCGTCGGGAAGGTTCCGAATCGCCGCTCTCGCTCGGCGCTCGGAGTAGTCGAAGAGCTCTCGGCCCGCCCGGTGGTACCACGACCGGCCCCGCTGGGCACAGACCTCGGCGACGCGACGCTCGGCAAGCCGGTGGACCGCGATCTGCGCCTCGAGGTCGCCGATCCGCTCGTCGTAAGCGCGGCTGTTCACCGCGATCAGTTCGAGCAGAGCGGCATTCACGCCGCCGCGATCCGCGATCAGGGAGGGAGGGATGATCAGCCCCTCCTGGTAGATCTCGGTCGACTCGGCGGGCATGCTCGCCGGCGCCATCCCGCCGACGTCGGCGTGGTGAGCACGCGACGCGGCGTACCCCATCCGCTCACCGTTGACGTCGATGGGCGAGACGAGGGTGATGTCCGGGAGATGCGAACCGCCGGTGAACGGGTCGTTCAGGCACCAGATCTCCCCCGCCGACGGCTCGCGTTCCCGGACGGCCGCCACGGACGCGGGCATGGCGCCGAGATGAACCGGCATGTGCTCCGCCTGGATCGTGAGTCGCCCGCCTGCGTCGAAGAGGGCCGTCGAGCAGTCCCGGCGTTCTTTGATGTTCGGCGACAGGGCACTCCGGATCAGCGAGGCGCCCATTTCCTCCGCGATGCCGTGGAGGATGCCGAAGGCCACATCGAGCTCTCCAGCGTTCATGCGCCGCGGCTCAGGACGAAGAATCCGTTCTCGTCAGTTGCTCCGCTCCAGCCCGCGGGCACGACGCAAGTCGACTCGGCGAACTCGACGATCGCCGGCCCCGTGAGGGCGGTCGCGCCCCAGGCTCGCCCGCCGTCGACAACCGTGGCGAGGACAGTCTTGCCGTTCCAGCGGATCTCCCTGGCTGGACGCTCCTCCGGCACCGGCCGAAGGCCGTTGGAGAACAGCGCGTCGGGCGAGAGCGTCGCTCCAGCGCCCTCGGACGTGCGCCAGGCACGCAGCGTCACGACCTCCACCGGCCAGTCTTGATGCGCATGGCCGTAGCGCAGGTCGTGGAGCTGGTGAAAGGCCGCCTCGAGCTTCGCGGGTGGCGCACCGAACGCGAACGGCACGGTGAGCTCGAAGGACTGCCCCCTGTAGCGGAGGTCGGCGGCACACGAGATGCCGTCCTCCTCGCCGGTTCCAGCGACGCGGCGGACCACTGCGGCCAGGGTCTCTCGGTCGAAGCTCGCGAGCGGCCTGAGCACCGACAACGACCGGTCGACCCGCTGGTCGGCCAGCGCCAGTCCGAGGGCGCAGAGGACGCCCCCGGCGCGAACACAGACGACGCGGGGCGATCCCAGGAGGTCGGCAACGGCACACGCATGGACGGGCCCGGCGCCGCCGAAAGCGATCACGGTGCACTGCTCGGGGTCGTGGCCGCGCTCGACGGAAACGACATGAAGCGCCCTGACGACCTCGTGTGTCGCCACCTCGTAGACGCCCTCCGCGGCCTCCTGAGACGTGAGGTATCCGGCTGCTTCGGCGAGCCGACTGAGGGCGGCCTCGGCGCTCGCAACGTCGAGGTGCATGTGGCCCGCGATCTCGTGGTCGCTTGGCAGATACCCGAGGACGAGCGCAGCGTCCGTGACCGTGACCTCGGTGCCGCCGCGGCCGTAGCACGCCGGCCCCGGCCAGGCTCCTGCACTCCGAGGGCCAACGCGCAACGCGCCACCGGAATCGACCCAGGCGACAGACCCGCCGCCGGCGCTGACCGTATGGATGTCGACCATGGGCAGTCGCAGGGGGAGACCCGCGACCTTGCGCTCCACGGTGATCTGGGCGTCGTCGTCCCCGAGAAAGAAGACGTCGCAGCTCGTGCCGCCCATGTCGAGACCGATCGCAGGAAGGTGACCGCCCTTCTCGGCGATCAAGCGCGCAGCGACGACGCCTCCTGCCGGTCCGGAAAGCATCATCCCCGCCGGGTGGGCGGCCGCCTGCTCGAGCTGTGTGACGCCGCCGCTCGAGAGCATGATCAGCGGATCGGGAAGGCCACTCTCCCGCAGCCCTGCGCTCAGATTCGCCAGGTATCGCCGCGCCGGCGGACCGACGTAGGCGTCCAGAGCCACGGTCGTGGCCCGTTCGTACTCCCTCACCTCGGGCAGGAGCTCGTGGGACGCCACCACGAAGACGTCCGGGAGGAGCTCGCGGAGGATCTCGGCCGTTCGCTCCTCGTGGCTGGGATCCACGAACGAAAAGAGGAGGCAGATCGCGACGGCCTCGAGACCCTCGAGGCGGGCCAGCTCCGAGCCGAGGCGACGGACAGCCGCCTCGTCGAGCGGGCGGATCACGCCCTCCGGTCCGACGCGCTCCGGAACCTCGAAGCACCACTCCCGCTCGACAACCGGCGTGGGGGGAGCCTCGCAGAGCCGGTAGAGGCTCGGGCGCGCCTGTCGCCCGAGCCAAAGCAGGTCTCGAAAACCCTCGGTGGCGACGAACGCCGTCCGCGCTCCGCGCCGCTCGAGCAGCGCGTTCGTGGCCACGGTCGAACCGTGGACGATCCCGGCGCCCTCGCTCCCGTCCGGACCGAGCCGGGAGAGGATCTCGGAACACGCCTGGAGGACTCCGTCTTCCTGGCGCTCGGTCGTGATCACTTTCTCCGTCACGACGCCGTCGGGAAGGATCCCCACGGCATCAGTGAACGTGCCGCCGACGTCGATGCCGATCACAAGAGCGGTGTCGGCACCGGACCTCACGGCCGCTCGGCATTCCCTCTGGCCGGACAGCCGCGAGACACGCCACGAAGGGTACGCAGGCAGGCTCGCACGCGGGACTGGCAAGCGGGCGACCTTGCGCCCGCCGTCGATGCCATGATCCCATGCAACGAGGAGGAGACGAATGAGCACGATCACTGAGGTGTTAGCGGACGTCGATCGCATGGACGCGAAGGCGTTCGCCTCGTATCTGGCCGAGGACTGCGTGCTTCGCTACGCGAATGCCGACGAGGTCGTCGGCCGTGACGCGATCGAAGAGGCGATCGCCGGCTTCTTCAGCACGATCAAGGGGCTCAGCCATCACATTGTTGAGCAGTGGGACGTCTGCGACACGACGATCGCTCAACTCGAGGCCACTTACACGCGGATGGACGACCGCCGGGTCATGCTTCCCGCCGTCACGATCTATCGCCGCGGCACTGATCTGATCGACGAGTACCGGGTCTACGTCGATCTCGCGCCGGTCTACGCGTAATAGGGTCCGGTTTCGAACCAGAAGCAGGAGACGACGTGGTCGTTCACGAGGCCCGTGGCCTGCATGAACGCGTAGCAGACCGTCGGGCCGACGAAGCGGAAGCCGCGTCGCTTCAGGTCGCGGCTCATCGCGCGCGACTCGGCCGTCTCCGCCGGTATCTCGCCAAGCGTGCGCCAGCGCCCGAC
>DASQGA010000046.1:0-1815 GCA_035632855.1 Gaiellaceae bacterium
TGGATGAAGTCCCCTGCCTCGAGGATCGAGCGGTCGACGTGTGTCTCGGCCGCCAGGTTGACGACGGCTTCGCAGCCCTCACCTGCCCGTGCGACCGCCTCGCGGTCGGCGATGTCCCCCTCGTGGAACTCGTGTGGGACGCCGGCGAGATTCTCCCGGTTGCCCGAATAGGTCAGCTTGTCGAGAACGACGACGGTGTCACCAGCCGCTGCGAGGCGCCGGGCGACGTGGCTGCCGATGAACCCGCAGGCTCCCGTGACGAGGACGCGCACGGCGCCATGCTAATAGCGGCGCGGTTCTAGCCCAGCGCCTCCAGGGAGGCGCGCAGGCCCTCCCGCCAGTGCGGAAGCGTTGGCGCCCCCGGTCGCTCGCTCCGCAGAACCGAGTACGCGGGGCGCGGGGCCGGCCGCGCGAGCTCCGCGGTCGACACGGGAACGACACGGCAGCGGACACCCGCCTCCTCGAAGATGGCCTCCGCGAACCCGGCCCAGGTGCACTCGCCTTCCGCGGCCAGGTGCCAGATCGCTCGCTCTCGGCCCACGAGCTCCCGCACGGCGAGAGCCAGGTGGCCCGTGTAGGTGGGGGAGCCGCGCTGGTCGGCGACCACGCGCACCTCGTCCCGCTCCTCGGCCAGCCGGAGCATCGTCCGCAGGAAGTTCTTGCCGGTCGGCCCGAAGAGCCACGACGTGCGGACGATCCACGCATCCTCTCCGGCAGCGGCCTCCCCGTGGAGCTTCGAGCGGCCGTAGGCTGACTGCGGATTCGCCGCGTCCGACTCGACGTAAGGTTCCCGCTTCTGGCCGTCGAAGACGTAGTCGCTCGAGAAGTAGACGAGCGGTGCGCCGAGCTCTGCGACGTTCGCGGTGCCGCCGACGTTGACCGCCGCCGCCCCCTGGGGATCGTCCTCGGCCCCGTCGACGTCAGTCCAGGCCGCCGCATGGAGCGCCAGGTCGGGAATCGCGAGGCCCACGGGTGCCGGGAGAGTGACGTCCCACTCCGCATGGTCGAGCGGAACCACGTCGTCGGCGGCGAACGCCTCACGGAGCGCGGAGCCGAGCTGGCCCCCAGCGCCCGTGATCAGGACGCGTCGGCGGCGTCCCGCGTGGAGAGCGTCGGCTTGTCCGTGCTCCACAGGTGCCTGACGCGCGCATCGTCCCAGGGGACGTTGTGCTCGTCCGGGTCGGAGGGGTCGTACTCCTCGGTGACGTGGTAGCAGAAGAGAAGGTCGGTCAGAGCCTCGAACCCGTGCGCGTAGTGCCCCGGGATGTAGAAGCCGATCGGGTTCTCCTCGCCGATGTCCTCGGTGAAGACCTCCCCGGTGGCCTGGTCGAGGACGACGACACGCGCGCTGCCAGTCAGGCAGGTGAAGAGGTCGTCCTGCTCGCGCTCGTGGAAGTGCAGCCCCCGGATGACGCCGCGTCGCGAGAAAGAGACGTTCGTCTGGACGGTCCGCTTCGGCAGCATGCTCTCGCGCCGGACCTCCAGGAACCACCCTCGCTCGTCGGCGCGGTAGTCGAGCGGCACCCGGATGATCCCCTCGAGCACTCGTCTAGACCCGGTTGGCACCGTGCGTACGCACGAAGTCGTTGACCGAGTAGTAGGCGTCGATCGACTCCCCAGCGTCGCCCCAGAATCCGTCGAGGATGTCGTATTGCATGTCTCCTCGCTCGACGAAGTAGTTGTTCACGTCGGTGATCTCGAGCTCCCCGCGGCCGGAGGGCTCGAGCGTCGGAATGACGTCGAACACGGTCGGGTCATAGAAGTAGACGCCCGTGACGGCGTAGTCACTCGGCGGCTCCTCGGGCTTTTCGACGA
>DASQGA010000047.1:0-3405 GCA_035632855.1 Gaiellaceae bacterium
GCGCTCGGGCTCGGCAACGTCGAGGAGCTCGAGGGCTGCCCGCCCCAGCCGGGGGCTCCTGCGGTCGCCGGCCGCCTCGTCTCGCGGTCGAAAGGCAAGGACACGACGACGGGTCACTGGGAGCTCATGGGGATCGTGACCTCGGTGGCGATGCCGACCTACTCGCATGGCTTTCCCTCGTCGATTATCGAGGAGTTCGCGCACCGCACGGGGCGCGGCGTTCTCGGAAACAAGCCGGCGTCCGGGACCGAGATCATCCAGGAGCTCGGCGAAGAGCACCAGAAGACCGGCAAGTGGATCGTGTACACGTCGGCAGACTCGGTCTTCCAGATCGCCGCGCACGAGGAGACGATTCCGCTCGAGGAGCTCTACGAGGCCTGCGGGGTGGCTCGCGAGATCCTCACGGGGCCGCACGCGGTCGGCCGCGTGATCGCGCGCCCCTTCACGGGGGAGCCCGGGAACTACACGCGCACGCCGAATCGCCACGACTGGTCGCTCCGGCCCAGGCAGCCGAACTACCTGACGCTGGCGCGCGACGCGGGCGCGACCGTCCACGGGGTCGGGAAGATCCACGACATCTTCGCGGGGGTCGACATCGACGAGTCGAACCCGACGAAGTCGAACAGCGAGGGGATCAAGGTCACGGAGGAGCTCCTGCGCAGCCTCGACGACGGAATCATCTTCACGAACCTCGTGGAGACGGACATGGTCTGGGGCCACCGGAACGACCCGGTCAACTTCCACCGGTGCCTGCAGGACTTCGACCGCCGCCTGGCCGACCTCCTCGATGCGCTCCGGCCCAATGACATCCTCGTAATCACGTCCGACCACGGTTGCGACCCGACGACGCCCTCGACCGACCACTCACGTGAGCACGCGATGCTCGTGGCCTACGTGGAAGGCAGAAACGCCGCAGGCCGGGTACACAACGGCGAGTTCGCGGACGTGGGCGCGACCGTGAATGCGTGGTTCGGAGGTAAAGCCCCTCCGCGCGGCATCCCGGGCGCTCCGATCGTCGAGCCGTGACGGCTCCCTGATGCGCGCCGCCGAGCTGATCGAGCGCAAGCGCGACGGGGAGGGGCTGGCACCGGAGGACGTCCGCGAGCTCGTCCTCGCCTATGTACGGGACGAGGTTCCCGACTACCAGATGTCCGCCTTCCTGATGGCGGTGTTCTTCCAGGGGCTGGACGAGGTCGAGACCCATGCTCTGACCGACGCGATGGTGGCGAGCGGCGAGACGATCGATCTGAGCTCGCTGGAGCGCCGCGTGGTCGACAAGCATTCGACCGGCGGGGTCGGGGACAAGGCCTCGATCGTGATCGGGCCGATCGTGGCTGCGTGCGGTGTCCCCTTCGCGAAGATGAGCGGTAGGGGCCTGGGACACACGGGCGGGACACTCGACAAGCTCGAGTCGATTCCGGGCTTCGAAATCGAGCTCGAGCAGGATGCGTTCCTCAGGCAGGTGGGGGAGATCGGCATCGCGATCATCGGCCAGACGGCCGACCTCGTCCCCGCCGACAAACGCCTCTACGCGCTTCGCGACGTGACGGCGACGGTGGACTCGATCCCGCTGATCGCCTCCAGCATCATGTCGAAGAAGATCGCGGCCGGCGCGGACGCGATCGTCCTGGACGTGAAGGTGGGGGACGGAGCGTTCATGAAGAGCCTCGACCGTGCGCGCGAGCTCGCGCAGGCGATGATCGAGCTCGGCCGGCAGGCGGGACGCGAGGTCGTGTGCGAGCTGACGGACATGGACCAGCCTCTCGGACACGCGGTCGGGAACGCCCTCGAGATCCGCGAGGCCGTCGAGACGGTCCGAGGCGAGGGCCCGCCCGACCTCGCTGAGCTCACGCTCGGAGCCTGCGGCCACCTCCTGGCACTCTCGGACCTCGGAGTCGACGAGGAGGAGGGTCGCCGGCGGGCCGAGGAAGCAGTCTCGTCCGGTGCCGCGCTCGAGCGCTACGAGACCTGGATCCGCGCCCAGGGTGGCGACCCGAGCCTCGAGGCGCTCCCGGCCGCACCAGTCGTCCGGCCCGTGCCCGCGCCGAAGAGCGGTTATGTCGAGCGGATCGCGACGACGGCCGTCGGCGTCGCGGCTCTCCACCTCGGCGCAGGTCGTGCGGCGAAGGACGACGTCATCGATCACCGCGTTGGTGTCGTGTGCCGTGCGAAGCGTGGTGGGAACGTCGAGAAGGGAGAGTCCGTGGCGGATGTCCACGCCGCGGACGAGGCCGGGGCGGCGGCAGCGGTCGAGGAAGTGGCGGCTTGCTACCGCCTTGCGGACGAGGCGCCTCCTCACGTTCCGATCGTCCTCGAGGTGCTCCGCTAGTGCCCGAGCTCCCCGAAGTCGAGACGATCAGGTCGCGGCTGGCGCCCGGCCTCGTCGGCCGGCGCTTCGAGTCGGTCTCGATCGACGATGCGCGGCTGACGCGGCCCGAGCCGCCCGAGTTGGTGGCATCGGCCCTCGAAGGCGAGGTCGTTCGGGACCTTCGGCGGCGCGGCAAATACCTGATCTTCGAGTTCGAGAGCGGCCGCCACCTCGTCGTCCATCTCCGCATGACGGGCGGCTTCCAGCACCCTGCCCATGCAAACGGGGAGCGGCACCGGCGTGCGCTCGTCATGCTGGACGACGGCTCGGGCGTCTCCTACCGCGACGTGCGCCGGTTCGGGACGTGGCTCCTGCTGGAGCCGGGGGAGCTCGAGGAGTACCTCGACGCCAGGATCGGCGGCGAGCCGCTCGAGCGGGCCTTCACGACGGCAGCCTTCGCGAAAGGGCTCGCCCGCCGCCGGGCGCCCATCAAGTCGGCCCTTCTCGACCAGCGCTCGGTCGCGGGGGTGGGGAACATCTACGCGGACGAGGCGCTCTGGTTCGCCTGCATCCATCCGCTGCGACCCGCCGGCGAGCTCTCGCCCGAGGAGGTCTCCGAGCTGCGGCGAGCGATCCGCAAGGCCCTTCGCCGCGGCATCGAGCGCCAGGGGGCGACGCTCTCCGACTTCCGCGACTCTCGCGGGCGCAAGGGCCGGATGCAGCACGAGTTCAAGGTCTACGGACGCGTCGGCGAGCCGTGCGACAGGTGCGGAGCGCCGATCGAGAAGATCCGCGTCGGCGGGCGCGGAACGTGGTTCTGCGGCGCCTGTCAGCGCTCCGGCTCACGCGAGTCGTAACGAAGCAGAGCCGGGATCGCCAGGCAGGCGACCGCGGTCCCGGCGATGCAGAGAATCCCGCCCGAGACGATCGAGGTGCGAATGCTGGTGAAGGCCGCGACGACGCCCGCCTCGACGTTCCCGAGCGTCGGCGCGCTGGCCACCTGCGCCAGCTCGATGCCGAGGATCCGGCCCCGCATTCCCTCCGGGGTCGCTGCGAAGACGATCGTGCTGCGGAAGATGGCGCTCACCATGTCCGCG
>DASQGA010000048.1:0-2711 GCA_035632855.1 Gaiellaceae bacterium
CAAGCGGATGCAGGCCAAGTCCAGCTTCGGGCTCATCCTCGAGCGCGTGCGCCTGGAGGCCGTGATCGCACTGGTGCGCGAGCAGTTCGAGGGCGACCTGCGTGAGCTGACCGAGGCCGAGCAGGACTCGAAGGAGCTCAAATCGGCGAAGCGTGCTCTTCTCTTCGACCGGATCATCGACACCGTCGAGCTGCCGTTCCCGGCCGGCCCCGCCACCGTCGACGGGGATGCTCCGCTCGTGAAGGACGGGATGACCAAGCAGTTCGTGAAGAAGGCGGCCGAAGCCGTTTACAAGGAGCTCGTCCGGCGGAAGATCGCCATCGACAAGCGACGGCCTGACGGTCGCGGTACGGAAGAGATCCGCGAGATCGAGTGCGAGGTCGGCGTCGCGCCGCGAACGCACGGCTCGGCGCTCTTCACCCGCGGACAGACGCAGATCATGACGCTCCTGACGCTCGGAACCGCGAAGGAGGGGCAGCGGATCGACGATCTCTCGCTGGAGACGGACCGCCGCTTCATGCACCACTACAATTTCCCGCCCTACTCGGTGGGCGAGACCGGCTTCATGCGGGGCCCGAAGCGACGCGATATCGGTCATGGGGCGCTCGCGCAGCGGGCCCTCGAGGCGATGATCCCGCCCGCAGAGGACTTTCCGTACACGATTCGCCTCGTCTCCGAGACGCTCGAGTCAAACGGCTCCTCGTCGATGGGATCGGTGTGCGGCTCGACGCTGGCGCTCATGGACGCAGGCGTGCCGATCAAGCGGCCCGTCTCGGGAATCGCCATGGGCCTTGTCAAGGAGGGCGACGACTACGTCATCCTGACCGACATCCAGGGAGCCGAGGACCATCTCGGCGACATGGACTTCAAGGTGGCCGGGTCGCGCGAGGGCATCACGGCGCTCCAGATGGACATCAAGATCACCGGTGTCACGCAGGAGATCATGCGAAACGCGCTCGAGCAGGCAAAGCGGGCGCGCGAGTTCATCCTCGACAAGATGGCGGAGGCGATCCCGGAAGTCCGCTCGGAACTCTCCGAGAACGCTCCGCGAATCTCGACGGTCAAGATCGACCCGGAGAAGATCGGCATGGTGATCGGCAAGGGCGGCGAGACGATTCGCTCGCTCGAGGCGGACTACGACGTCCAGATCGACATCGAAGAGGACGGCACCATCCTCATCTACGCCACCGAGGGCACGAAGGCGCGAGAGGCGATCGCCGCGATCGAGGGCCTCACCAAGGAGCCCGAGGTCGGGGACGAGTACACCGGCAAGGTCGTGAAGACGACCGACTTCGGCGCCTTCGTCGAGCTCAAGAAAGGCACCGACGGCCTGCTGCACGTCTCCAACGTCGGCCCCGGCCGCGTCGCTCACATCGAGGACGTCATGGCCCGCGGCGATGTGCTCGACGTCATCGTCCAGGAGGTCGACAAGGCACGCGGCCGGATCGGCTTGAAGCTCGTCGCCAAACACGAGAACGGCAATCTCGTCCAGCCCGAGGAGCTGATCGAGCGAGCCAAGGATGCACCGCCCCGAGAGCGCTCGGAGCGTCCCCGTGATGGTGACCGCGGCCGTGACCGCGGGCGCGAGCGGAACCGGCGCTAGTACTTGGCAGATGCGCGAGTGAAGCGCTACGACTGTGTCCTCGTTGGAGCCGGCCCCGCCGGCTCCACGACGGCATACCGTCTCGCCCGCGAGGGCGCGTCCGTTCTCCTGCTGGATCGCGCGCGCTTCCCGCGCGACAAGCCCTGCGGCGGCGGAGTGACCGGTCGGGCCGCCCGGCTCCTGCCCTTCTCCATCGATCCAGTCGTCGAGGAAGTCGTCACGATCGCCGAGCTCGGGCTCGGGTATGACAAGCGGGTCGAGCGCGGCAGCGGCAAGCCGCTCGTCTACATGACGCCGCGGAAGCGCCTCGACGCGTTTCTCGTCGAGCAGGCTGCGGCGGCAGGGGTCGAGTTCCGGGACGGGACGAAGGTCTCCGGCGTCGAAACGAACGGCAAGAGCGCCACGGTGAGAGTCAACGGTGACCGCATCGCCGCCCGGACCGTCGTCGGCGCGGATGGGATCAACGGCGTCTCCGCGCGTGCGCTCGAGCTCGGCGGGAACCAGGCGGTGGGGGTTGCGCTCGAGGGCAACCTCTCCTACGAGCACATCGACCGCGAGCGCTTCCGGGGGCGCCTCCTGATCGACTTCGCAACCGTGCCGGGCGGGTACGCGTGGGTCTTTCCGAAGGGCGATCACGTCAACTTTGGTGTCGGGGGGGCGACCGAGGAAGGTCCCCGGCTTCGCGAGCACCTGCGCCGCCTCTGCTTGCGACACGGAGCGGAGGTCGAGGAGCTCGGTGAGCTCCGCGGCTTCCGCCTGCCGATGCGCCTCCCGTCCTCCTGCCTCGCACGAGGCCCGGCTCTGCTCGTCGGAGACGCGGCCGGCCTCGTCGACCCGGTGTCCGGTGACGGAATGTACGAGGGGATCCTCAGTGGCTCGCTCGCGACCGGCGCCGTCATGGACGTGCTCGAGGGGCGCGAGGAGACGCTCGACCCCTACGGCCACCGGCTCACGCGCCAGCTCGCGCCGCTGCTCTGGGCCTCCTGGAGCATCAAGGCGGCGCTCGATCGCTTCCCGCGAACGGCCTTCGCGCTGGCGCAGACCCACCTCGTCTGGAACGTCGTCGAGCGGATCCTCCAGGGAGACCTGGCCGACGTGCGTCTGACGC
>DASQGA010000049.1:0-12827 GCA_035632855.1 Gaiellaceae bacterium
TATGCAGGCCTCGTGCTGAACGAGAAGGGCTACGAGCGGCTCGCAGCGACGATCCTGGACGAGGTGCACTTCAGCTTCGGGGCGACGGAGACCTTCAACCGCAGGAACGCGAACGCGTCCGTGGACGAATCGGTCGCCGCCGCGGAGCAGATCTCGGAGCGGGCCCGCGCCGACGGGCGCCCACTGGTCGTGTCGATCAGCGTCGCCTTCGGCTGCCCGTTCGAGGGGGCGGTCGCACCGGCGCACGTCCTCGACCTGGCGGAGCGGCTCGTCGCCGGAGGCGCCGACGAGGTCGTCCTCGCAGACACGATCGGGGTGGGGGTACCGAGCCAAGTGACCGAGCTTGTCGGAGGCGCAGCCGGTTTCGGAAAACCGGTCGGTGGCCACTTCCACAACACCCGCAGCACCGGCTTTGCGAACGCGTACGCTGCGCTCCAGGCCGGCGCGACCCTCTTCGACGCCTCCGTCGGTGGTCTCGGCGGCTGTCCGTTCGCGCCCCGGGCGACCGGGAACATCGCCACCGAGGACCTCGTGTACCTCCTGCACGGCGAGGGAGTCGAGACCGGCATCGACCTGGAAGGGCTGATCTCGGTCGCGGGCTGGCTCGAAGAGACCCTGGGGCGGGAGCTGCCGGGACAGGTCTACCGCGCCGGGACCTTCGCCCCCGTGGCAGGCTAGGTGTCATGACCGAAACGGTCGAGCGGCGCCGGATCACCCGCACCCCAAAGCGTGAGCGCGCCCATGTGGTTGCTCGACTACGGGAACTCCCCGTCGCCTGGATCCTGGGGGCGCTTGCGATCGGAGCCGGAATCGCAATTCTGCTTCTTCGCGTCGTTGAGGACGTGCGCGGGAAGCCGCTCTTCGAGGACGAGGCCGTCGCGGGGCTGATCTCGGCCCGGCCGCTCGGCGAGATGCTCGAGACCGTCTGGTGGGAGCGGGGCGGGCCGCCGCTCCATTTCCTCCTGTCGCACGTCGCGATCGCCTTCGATTCGTCCCCGTTCACACTTCGCTGGCTCGCCGTCGTCTTTGCCGTCGCGACGATTCCCGTCTGCTGGGATCTGGGCCGCCGTCTCGCGGGGCCCGCTGCGGGCGCGACTGCCGCGCTCGTGGCGGCTGCATCACCCATGTTGGCCGTCTACGGGAGCTTCGGACGCATGTACTCGCTCTACGCGTTCGCGAGCGCGCTGGCCGCCGACCTCTTCGTCCGGGCGCTGCGCGAGCGCACGCCACGTGCCGCGCTCGCCGCTGCGCTCGCCGCCTGGTTCCTGCCGGCGATTCACCCGTACGGCGCGATCGCGGTCGCAGCGGAGGCGCTCGTCGCGCTCTGGATCTGGCGCGGAAAACCTCTGCGCCCCGCTCTGCCCGTCCTCGGGGCGGGTCTTGCGCTCGTGCCCTTTCTCTTCGCGGACGTGCGGCTCGCGCAGCGCTTCTCGGTCGGGCTCGGGGGCGAGACGAGCATCGCGACCCCAGGAGACGCACTCGGCCAGGTGTGGCGCGCCGTCCAAGCGTCCGCCGGCGGCCAGGGCTGGGCGCTGGCCGCCGCCGTCGTGCTCGCGAGCGTCGGACTGGCCGTTCTGGCTTGGCAGGGAGAGCGGGCGTTCGTCGCCTACGCGGCGTTCGCCCTGCTCGTACCACCGGCGCTCCTCCTCGTCCTCCGGACGAGCACCGAGCCTGGCCTCTCGCCGCGCCACCTGATGTTCGTCTTGCCACTCGTGGCCGCTCTGATCGGAGTTGCGGTTGCACGGGCTGTCCGGGGGCGTCGTGCCTCGATCGGGCTCGTTGCCGTCGTGGCCGTTGGCGCGATCTTCGTCTCGGCCCCGGCAGGTGGGATCAGGGAGCCGCGCAACTGGGCGAACGACGTGCTCGGCGGTGGCCCGGCGGCAACCGCGCTCGGCGGCGAGGATGCCCTCGCGGCGCCCAAGGCCTGGCTCGAGGACACTGTGCGGCCCGGGACGGTCCTGTTCCCTTACTCCGCCGTGTATCTCTCCGCTCTCCCTGCGACCCGGGACGCTGTCGCTCTCCCGTACGCGCAGACGCCAACGCTGCTCCGGTCGCTCGAGCGGGTCGACACCCCGGTTCGGAGGCTCGTCGTCTCCGCTCCGATCGGCGCCACGACGCTCAGCAGCGGGCGGCTCGCCTCGCTCCTCGGGCCGGGGCTCGAGGCCGAGCGCTTCGGCCCGTGGCTCCTGGTCGAGGGGAAGGGGCCCTACGCCGACGGCCACGCCGTCCTCCTGGCCACGTATCGGGCCCTCGTGGCCGTCCGCGACTCGACCACGAGCCCCCGCAAGGACGAGCTCAGCTGGTACTTCACGACGACCCTCTCCGTCCTCTGCGGCTCGCTCCGTACGTTCGGGGAGTCGTGCCCGCCCCGGTCGCTCGACTGGCTCCTGCCACCGAAGCGGAAGCGGCTAGGGGAGTGAAGCCCGCAAAGGCCGCGCCGGGCCGAGCACGGGAGCGCTGCACGGGAGCGTGAAAGCGCGACGGCGGGGCCCGTCGATCACGTAGACGGGACACGTGCGCTCTCGCGTGGGGCGGAAGACCGGATGCCCGGGCAGGTACCAACCCACCGGCGAGGAGATCGCGTGGACGTCTCCGAGGTAGGAGAGCTGATGGGCGCCGCCGATCACATTCACGACGTCGGCCCTCGTCCAGCGGTTCGCGACCAGCTCGGTGGCAAACCTGTCGTAAGGAGGCGGCCGTAACGTCCGTTCCTGGACGAGCCCGACCCCGAGGAGTGCCACGATCGCCGTTCCGGCGGCCAGTGCGGCCGGGCGCGGCACGAGCGCTGGAAAGACCGCGAGGCAGATGCACGCGAACGGTGCCGCGCAGAGCAGGTTCCGCGTCACGAAGACCTCGGCGCCGAAGAGCCACACGACAGATGCAGCAAGCACCGGAACCGTGGCGAGGAGCGCGCAGAGCCGGGCCGGCCCAGGCCGCCGCGCGAGCGCGACCGCCCCCGCCAGAACGCCGGCGAGGATTCCGATCCGCAGCACCGCCTCGACGGCCGGGATCGCGACGTCGTCGGCCTCGACGTAGAGCGCGCCCGCGTTCCAGAAGAAGGTCGAGTAGACAGCAGCTGCCTTCAGGAGGTCGAAGCCCGCGACCCACGAGTAGCGCTGGTTCTCCACCTGGTCGGCAAAGCCGGGCAGCCAGAGGAGGGCCGGGAGAATGCTGGCAGAAATCGCGGCCGTCACCTGAAGCCGGATCGTCCGCGCTGCCCCCGAGCTCCAGAGCCAAAGGAGGCCCGTCGCGAGCGCCAGGGCGAAGAAGTAGTGCGTCAGGAGCCCGAGCGCGACGGTGAGGCCCAGCCCAAAGAGGACGGCGCGGCCGGGCCGGCGCGCTGCGCTTTCCAGCAGGAGTGCGAAGGCGACCGAGAGCAGTGCGTACAGCGCATACGCACGGAGCTCGTGCCCGCGGTTTACGAGCTGCCACGCGAGCGCGGACATCGTGCCTGCCAGCACCGTGGCCCAGAACGGGAGGAAGCGGCTCGCGAAGAGGAGCGTCAAGGCGGCCAGCGCGCCTCCGAAGAGCACGGAGAGCCAGCGAACCGCCTCCACCGAGAGGCCGGCCTGATGGGCCGACCAGGCGAGCGAATACCAGGCGGGTGGCGTCGACTCGGTCTCGCGAACGTGGTCGAGCATCCGGCCGAAGGTCGGCTCCTCCATGATCCGGGCGGTCGCCACCTCGTCCTGCCAGAGCGGGTAGGCGATCGCTCCGGGGGCGCGCGCGACGATCGCGAGCAGCGCGACTGCGAGCGCGGCGAAGGCGATGGGCCGAGACACCGCGGGCAACCGTACCCGCACGCACAGGCATGATCCCGGCCGTGCGCCGGTTCTCGCTCCTCGTCGCGCTCTACACCGGCGCAGTGCTCGTGGCGATCGGGCCGCCCCTCGGTTCGTTCGGCTCGGAGTTCATCTCGACCGGCTTGCCGGGCTACGGGGAGGCGGCGTCCGGAGATCACCTTCAGGCCGCCTACCGCTTCTGGCTGGTCGGCCACCAGCTCCTCGGGGGGCACGCGCCCTGGATCGACCCGTACAGCTTCCAGCCGCTGGTCGACCCGCAGGTGGTCTTCGGAGGCTGGCCGTTCGGCCTCGGCTTCTGGCCGCTCGACGCGCTCTTCGGTCCGGTGCTCGCCTGGAACCTGCTGCTCGTCCTCGTCGCGGTCGCCTGCGGACTTTTCACGTTCGAATGGCTCGAGGAGCTCGATCTGCCCCCGTGGAGCGCCGCGCTCGGCGGGCTCGCGTTTGCGGTCGCCCCCTATCGCTTGGCACAGAGCGGCCCCCACCTGCTCGGGTGGGCCGCCCTCTTCCTGCCGCTCGCGCTCCTCGCCTTCGAACGGTCCCGCCGTGCGCTGTCCCCGACCGGCGCGCATGCGTGGGGCGGGGTCTCCGCCCTCTCGCTCCTCTCGATCCCGCTCAGCGGACAGCTCCATCTCGCGCTCGGTGCGCTCCCGTTCGTCCTCTTCTATGCCCTCGTTCGGTTCCGTGGCATCGCGTCGATGTGGGTCGGCGTGGGGGTGCTGGCCGCCGTCGGCGCGGGTCTGCTTGTCAACGCGACGACGATCACGGACTCGACCGAGGCGGGCGTGCGCCCGCTTTCCGAGGTCGCCATCTACTCGGCCGACTGGCTCGATCTTGTCAGTCGCGGGAGTCGAGGCGGCTTCGAGCAGTTCGTCTACCTCGGCTGGTTGACGCCGCTCCTGGCCGCAGCGGGGCTGGTGCTGCTGGCACGCCGCCGCCGCGGTCTCGCGGCGCTCCTCGGCTTTGGGGCCGTCGTCCCGGTCCTGCTCGCCCTCGGCACGAACTTTCCGCTCTACGAGCTCGTTCGGGACGCCTTGCCGCCCTTCCGGGGGCCGCGTGTGCCCGGCCGTCTGCTTCCGATCGCCGACCTCGCGCTGGCCGCTCTGGCTGCCGTGGCGGCCGCGTTCGTAGTCGAGCGCGTGCGAGGTGGCAGGCGCACGGTGATCGCGGCTGCCCTCGTCGTCCTCGTTGCAGCCGACCTGATCGTGTTTCCGCTCCACTCGAGCGCGTCCGATCCGGACAACGAGTCCTATGCAGTGCTCGACCACTCGCCCCCGGGGCGCGTGCTCGAGCTCCCGATTCTGGAGCGGGGCGCGGGTCAGCTCGCGAGCGTCTACCTGTACTACGCGACGCAGGCCCCCCGGGAGCGGCCGGTCGGCTATGCGGCGGCTCCGCCGCGGGGAGCGCGCGATTTCGTGGAGCGGTTCAACCGGCTCGACTGCGGGATCTGGCTGCCGGGGGACGAGGCCGAGCTCGCACGGCTTGGGATCCGGTACCTCGTGGTGCACCACGGCCTCTACCGCTTCACGGGACGGGAAGTGGCCGAGTCGTTCGCGTCGGAAGCCCTGGCGCGCCGGCCGAGCGCGCCATCCCTGCTTCCTCCCGTCGGCGAGGCCAGTCCCCGCTTGAAGCTCAACACAACGGATCCGTACCTCTGCGACGGGTGGAATGCCGACCGCGAGCTGAAGGAGACCGAGGGCGGTGCCTGGATCTACGGGTCGGGCCAGCTCTCCGTGGAGCTTTCAGGCCCTGCCGAGGTCTTCGTGGACAGCCGCCCCGCCGGTGGGAGCACAGGGCTCAGTGGCGAGCGGTGGCACTCGGTTCTCGTCCGTGGGAGCCCCGGGCTCCGCCTCACACGGCTGGAACTAGCCGCGCGATAAGCTGAGCGCTCCACGAAGTCCGCAGAGAGAGGGAGCGCCGGGATGAGCCAGACAGTCACACACGAGGGAAAGCTGCTCGAGAACTTCGTCGGCGGTCGCGGCGTCGCGGTCGAGACGGACGAGATCCTCGACGTGCTCGACCCGGCGAACGGCGAGGTGCTCGCCCGCGTCCCGCTCTCGACTTCCGCCGACGTCGACCGCGCCGTTCAGGCGGCCGCCGCCGCCTACGAGACCTGGCGCGACGTGCCCGTGATGGAGCGCGCGCGGCTCATGTTCCGCGTCCAGCAGCTCTGCGAGGAGCATCTGGACGAGCTCGGGGAGCTGGTCGTCCGTGAGAACGGCAAGTCGATCGGCGAGGGGAAGGGCGAGGTGCGGCGCGGCATCGACGTGGTCGAGTTCGCGGCCGGCATGCCGACCCTCATGCTGGGCGGCGCGCTCGAGCAGGTGAGCCGCGGGATCGATACGGAGCTCTTCCGCCAGCCGCTCGGCGTCGTCGCGGCGATCACCCCATTCAACTTCCCCTTCATGGTGCCGATGTGGACGGCCCCGATCGCGATCGCGGCTGGAAACACGTACATCCTGAAGCCCTCGCAACGTACGCCGCTCTGCGCCCTCCGTCTCGCGGAGATCTTCCAGGAGGCCGGCTGTCCCGACGGCGTCTTCAACGTCGTCCACGGCGCCGCCGAGGCTGTGAACGCGATCTGCGACCACCCGGGGATTCGGGCGGTGTCGTTCGTCGGCTCGGCGCCCGTCGCCAAGCACGTCTACACGCGCTCGGCGCAGGCCGGCAAGCGCGTCCAGGCCCTCGCCGGCGCCAAGAACCACATCGTGGTCATGCCAGATGCCGACCTCGACCTCGCCGCACCAGGGCTCTTCTCGTCTGCGATGGCGAACGCGGGGCAGCGGTGCCTCGCAGGGTCGGTCGGCGTCGCGGTGGGTGGGATCGGCGACGAGCTCGCTGCGCGGCTCGAAGAGATCGCGAAGGCCTCGCCGATCGGGAGCGGGCTCGATCCGGAGAACACGATCACGCCCGTGACGACCGCCGAGGCCAGGGACCGGATCGCCGGCTACATCGAACTCGGCGTCGAGGAGGGCGCACGGCTCCTCGTGGACGGCCGCTTCGAGTCGGACAACGGCGGCTTCTTCCTCGGGCCGACGATCCTGGACGACGTCCGTCCCGACATGAAGGTAGCCCAGGAGGAGATCTTCGGCCCAGTGCTCTCGCTCGAGCGGCTCGACTCCCTAGACGACGCCCTCGAGGTGATCCGGAAGAACGAGTTCGGGAACGCGACCGCGATCTTCACCCGGAGTGGCGGCGTGGCCCGCGAGTTCCGGCGCAAGGTGACCGCGGGCATGGTCGGGATCAACATCCCGGTGCCGGCCTCGATGGCGTTCTTCCCGTTCGCGGGCTGGAAGGGCTCCTTCTACGGTGACCTGCACGCAACGGGCATGGACGGCGTCCACTTCTTCACCGAGTCGAAGGTCGTCACCACCCGTTGGCCCGATTAGCCGCCGAAAATGCTCCGCATTTTCGGCGGGGAAGAGCTAGTCGCATCGCTGCGCTCGCGAGGACTTGGGTCTAGCCGACGGACGCGACGGCGAGCGCGTTCTTTCTGACGACCGCGCTTACGTTCTCCACTCCTGGTCGGTCCAGTCCGAGCTCGACCCTGTCGTCGTCGCAGGCGGCCAGGGCAGCCGCTTCTGGGACTGCGACGGCAAGCGCTATCTCGACTTCGGCTCCCAGTCGGTCAGCCTGAACGTCGGGCACCAGCACCCGCGCCTGGTGGCAGCGATCAGAGACCAGGCGGAGCGGCTCTGCACGATCAGCCCGAAGTTCGCGAACGCTGCCCGCAGCGAGCTCGCGCGGCTCCTTGCCGAGGTGACACCGGGCGATTTAACGCGGACCTTCTTCACGAATGGAGGCGCCGAGGCGAACGAGAGCGCGATCAAGCTCGCGCGCTGGTACACGGGGCGCCAGAAGGTCGTCACGCGCTACCGCTCCTACCACGGGGCCACGGCGGGCGCCGCCTCGCTGACCGGCGACTCTCGACGCTGGGCCGCCGAGCCGGGGATTCCGGGGGTCGTCCGGCTCCTGGATCCGTACGAGTACCGCTGCCCGGCCGGCCACCCGGATCCGTGCCCGGTCTGTTCAGGCGCCCCTCACCTCGAGGAAGTCCTCTCCCACGAGAACCCCGAGACCGTTGCCGCCGTCGTCCTCGAGACGGTCACAGGCGCGAACGGCGTCCTCGTGCCGCCGGACGGCTACCTGCGTTCGATCCGCGAGGTATGCGACCGCCACGGCATCCTGCTCGTCCTCGACGAGGTGATGGCCGGCTTCGGCCGCACCGGCCGGTGGTTCGCCTGCGAGCACTGGGACGTCGTTCCGGACATCCTGACGCTCGCCAAGGGAATCAACTCGGGCTACGTGCCGCTCGGGGCCATGGTCATCTCGGAGCGGCTCTCGAGCTGGATCTGGGATCGGCCGTTCACGACCGGTCTGACGACGAGCGGGCATCCGCTCGCCTGTGCGTCAGGCGTGGCGTCGATCGAAACGCTCCGCGACGAGGGCCTCGTCGAGAAGGCGGCAGCTCTCGGGGAGAAGCTGGGGGAGGAGCTCCACGGGCTCGCAGAGCGCCACGACGTGATCGGCGACGTGCGCGGCCTTGGCCTCCTGTGGGGACTCGAGCTCGTCTCGGACCGTGAGAGCCGTGAGCCGCTGGATGCAAGGCCGGTCGCGAAGGAAGCCCTCCAGCGCGGCCTCCATCTCTTCGTGCGCGGCAACGTCGTCCTGGTCGCCCCGCCGCTCGTGATCACCCGGGATGACCTCGCCGAGGGGCTTGCGCTCCTCGGCGAGGTCCTCGACCGGGACTACCTGTAGCGGTAGACGATCCGCCCGCGGGTGAGGTCGTACGGCGAGACTTCGATCTTCACGCGATCACCGGGAAACACCTTGATGCGATAGCGCCGCATCTTCCCGGCCGTGTAGCCGAGCGTCTCGTGGCCGTTGTCGAGGGCCACGCGGAACATCCTGTTCCGCAAGGCCTCAACGACCTCGCCCTCGAGCTCGATTTTCTCTTCCTTGGGAGGAATGGCGTCTCCTAGCCAGCGACCTCAGTCACGTTCGTTGCCTCGGGGCCCTTCTGACCCTCGCGCTCCTCGAACTCGACCTTGGCGCCTTCCGCTAGCGACTTGAAGCCGTCGCCGGCGATGTTGGAGTGGTGAACGAAGAGATCCTTCCCACCACCCTCGGGGGCGATGAAGCCGAAGCCCTTCGCATCGTTGAACCACTTGACGGTTCCGGTTGCCATTAACTCACCTCCTTGCCTTCTCACGAACGGGCAAAGGAAGTGCGTGGCACCACTTGTACTCGCTCTATTCGCTTCCCAGTGTACCGGAGCAATGGTACCGCCGTTCTACCTCAGATGGTTGGTCGGTAATTGGCATGCCCGCGGGGACGGGCCAGACCGAGCCAGGGTGTGCCATCGCCCGCAGGCAAGGCTAGAAGCCTTGACAAGGGCGAGGGTGCGGCCTGGCGCCGTGTCTGGGCCGCCATCCGTGGGTGTGGTAATTGCCGATCAACCATCTTGCGACTCGGAATGCCGCACGAGGACTGCGATCAAGCCCAATGCTACGAGCGCCCCGCTGACCCCGAGCCCCTGGACCAGGAGACTTCGGGGGAGCGGCTCGAGGGCCGCCGCCAGCACGAGGCCGGCAAGAGCGAGGGCTGCGAGAGCCCCGACGGCGAGGAAGAGGACGCGGCGAGGGACGGAGCCGGGCGCCGGTCGGATCCCGGGGGAGAGTTCGAGCGACCAGTACGCAAGCTCGGCGGTCAGGAAGAAGAGCGCGGCGTAGAGCGTCGCCGAAAGGTCGACATCGACCCCACGGCTTTCGAGCGCGGCCGCGTAGGAACCTGCGAGGCATGCGAGGCCCAACGGAATCCCCTGGGAGATGCGCAGGGCCAGGGAGACAACGAGCACTCCCAGGCCCGTTGCGGCCGCGACGGCGATCGCGTCTTCCCAGCGGGCTGAGAGGAGCCAGGCGTCGGCCGCCAGCACCGCGGCCACGGTCACGGAGGCCGCTGCGACGGTCAGGCGCGGACGGCTCGTGCGGAGCGCCGGAATCGTCTCACCTCCCCGATCGCCTGCTCGAGCGGCTCTCCCTCCCGCCACTCGGCGACCGCCACCCCTAGCTGCTGGTACTCGTGCCGGAGGACCTCGCGCCGGAGCGCCCAGATCCGGCGAGAGAGCCGCGCGAGGCGATCTCGTTCCGGTGGCAGGAAGGGAAGGGGAGAGACGTCCACGATCGCCAAGTCGAATCCGCGCGCCCGCAGGTCGAGCAGAGCGCCGATGCTGCGCTCGTCGAGGAGCGGGGTGAGGCCGATCACGAGCGCGTGCGGCGGCAGCGTGCGTGGCGGGATCACATCAGCTCCCTTCCAGGCGTAGCTGAGCGCGATGTCCGTGTCGAGGAGCGCGTCGACGATCCGGTAGAGCTGCACCGAGCCCATCGAGGGCTCGAGCCAGCGGAGGATGCCACCGAAGCTCACGAGGCCGACCCGATCGCTCCGCCGCAGATATCGGGCGGCGAGAGCGCCGGCCGCGCGCACGGCCAGGTCGAGGGTGCCGGTGGCGCCGTGACGGGCCTCGGCGAAGCTGTCCAGGAAGAGGATCACGTCGGTGTTCCGCTCGGGGTGCGACTCGTTCACCCAGAGTCCAGGGCGGCGGGCGCTGGCGCGCCAGTTGATGCGGCGTACGCGATCCCCCGGGACGAAAGCGCGGATGTCGGCGAACTCGATCCCGTCGCCCTTCGCCCGCGCTACCTCGTTCCCCGCCGTCACCTGCGTCTCTGCGGGTGTCAGGAGCGAGCGGAGCGTTTCTTCGCGGGGGTAGACCCGGAGCGGGCAGCGCAGGTCGAGTCTCGCCTCGTAGGCACGCAGCCCGAAGCGGTCGCGCGCCCGGAGCTGGAGGTCGCCCACGGAATACCCGCCCCAACGCTGGCAGTCGAGGGGGATCTCAACCCGCACGGGCTCCCGGGCTCGAACCTGAAGGGCGAGCGCTCGGGAGTCGCATGCGAGGCCCGCCGGAACCCGGATCAAGAGTTCGAGCGGCTGCAGGTCGACGTCGCTCTCGACCTCGATCGACGCATCCACGCGCTCGCCCTGGAGAGCTCGCTCGCGGTCGACTTCGTAGCGGACGGCGAGCTCGGGGCGCCGCGCCAGCCCGATCCCGAGGGCCAGCGAGGCCGCGAAGGGCGCAGCGAGGGCGGCTAGCTCGGGCCGACCGAGGACGAGAGCCGCGAGGAGCCCGGAGGCCGCCAGGACGACGTAGGCCCGCAGCTTCGGCGTCGCGCTCGAGGTCACTCTATGGGCTGAAGATCTTCGGCAGCCGGAGTGGGGACGGCCTCCAGGCACTCCCGCACGACGTCCTCCTGTCGCACCCGCTGCACCCACACCTCGGGACGTAGGGTGAGCCGGTGGGCGAGCGCAGACGGAGCCACGTCCTTCACGTCCTCGGGCGTCACGTAGTCCCGGCCGCGCAGCGCTGCGCGGCAGCGCGAGAGCTTGAGGAGGGCAAGCGTGCCGCGAGGGCTCGCTCCAACCTGGACGCGAGGGTTCGCACGCGTGGCGCTCACGAGGTCGACGATGTAGAGGCCGATGCTCTCGGCGACGTGAACGTCCTCCGCGGCCGCCTGCAGCGCCAAGAGCGTCGGGCCGTCGACGAGCCCCTCGAGCTCGATCTCGTCCGCCCGGCGCTCCCGCCGGCGCTCGAGCATCTCCCACTCGTCAGCCCGATCGGGATAGCCGAGCTCGATCCGGAGCAGGAAGCGGTCGAGCTGGGCCTCGGGCAGCGGATACGTACCCTCGTACTCGATCGGGTTCTGGGTCGCCAGGACGAGGAAGGGCCTCGCAAGTGCGTGCGTGGTCCCGTCGATCGTGACCTGGCGCTCTTGCATCGCCTCGAGGAGCGCAGCCTGCGTCTTCGGCGGTGCGCGGTTGATCTCGTCCGCGAGCAGCAGGTTCGTGAAGATCGGGCCGGGGCGGAACTCGAAGTCGCCTGCTCGCTGGTCGTAGATCGACGAGCCCGTGATGTCCGACGGCATCAGGTCCGGCGTGAACTGGATGCGGGAGAAGCCGAGACTCGCGACCTGTGCGAAGGAGCGGGCGATCAGCGTCTTGGCGAGGCCCGGGAAGTCCTCGATCAGGACGTGGCCGTCCGAGAGGATCCCGAGCAGGACGAGCTCGAGCGCCTCGCGCTTGCCGACGACGGCGCGCTCGACCTCGTCGAGTAGACGCTCGGAGGTGCGGGCGACGTCCTCGAGAGGTGTCAAAGCATTTCCAGCCGGGCGACGATCGCCTCGATCTCCTGGACGCCCACGCGGGGCCCCCTCCGCTCGTCAGGCAGCTCTCGATCCGGCCGCAGGAGCGCCCAGGCCTCATCTCCTAGCAGCCGGCTGGCGTGCCCGTCCGCGGCGTCGAGCGCGACTCCGTGACGGACGGCGAGCCGGTGCACGGCGATCTGCCGCAGAAGCGGCCGGAGCCGACGGTGGAGGTCGAGCGGGTTCGCGGCGCCCTGGACGACATCGTGCTCGATCCGCTCTAGCTCGCGGAGGCGCGGTGAACGGGGACGACGCGTCCGTAGCGCCCGTTCGAAGGCCGTCGAGTCGGGCGGCAAGGCACGCAGGGCCCACCAGGCGAGCACCGAGAGACCGAGCGCCTCGACCACGAGCAGTCCGGCGGCGAGGCCGGTCGTCACGGCGCCGTCCCCAGGTCGCCGCGAATGGCGAGGAGGCACTCGATCGCCTCGTCCTTGGCCTCCGCGTCGACGTCGTGGCGGCTGAACTTGGCCCACTCGAAGAGCTCGGTGAGCCGGCCCACGGGCTGGGCGCCGGCTTGCAGGTCGAGGAGCACCCGCCGCAGGTATTCGAGCGGTGCCTCGAACGGCTTTCGCGCCAGCCCTGCGCGACCGAGCCCGCGCTCCATCCGTGCGTAGGCCGCGATCACCGCGCGGCGCGGGTCGCTCTCGGAGCGAAGGTCGTCGATGCTCTCGTCCACGAGCGTCGCGACGGCACCGTGTCGCCCGGCGCGAGCGTCCAATGAGCTCCGCAGCCGTGGGCCGAGGAGGAGGACGGCTGCGAGTGCACCGAACGCGCC